>JAKMFD010000035.1 GCA_022425625.1 Crocinitomicaceae bacterium
ACTTTATTTTTTATTCCGTAATGGTATCCAAAAGATCTTGCTATCGATTCAAGTAAAGATTTAGCGTCAGCCATATCGTTATAATCAGGAAATATTCTTTGTGCGGCAATGTAAGATAAAGCCAAAACTGACCCCCATTCATTCATTGCATCGTGCTTATAAAGCGTTGCAAGTGTCTTGTGCAGGGACATTGCAGAAACATCCATTGTTTGACTGTAAAAGCGGTAATCATTTTCTGTGTAATGTTTCTTTTTACGTACGTTTGGTGACATTCCTATAGAATGCAGCACGAAGTCGATTTTCCCACCTAAAATCTCCATGGATTTAGTAACAAGGTTTTCAAGATCCTCAACACTTGTTGCATCTGCAGGGATGATTTCGCTTCCCGTTGCCTCGGCTAGGTTATTAATCTCACCCATTCTCATTGCTATAGGAGCATTTGTGAGCACAAATGTAGCACCTTCTTCGTGTGCGCGCTCAGCAACTTTCCAGGCGATCGATTGACTATTTAAAGCACCGAAAATAATACCTCTTTTACCTTTTAATAATTCATTAGACATACCTCTTAATTTTTTACAAATTTAGTAATTCTTAATAGCGCAATTCCTAAAAAGTACAATTAGATGAACATCGTTTTGTGAATAGAGTAAAACAATTCCCCTTTTGACTATTTGCTAAATTCTGGCTTTAAATATCTGTAGTCTATAAAAAACGTGCCGAATGGTACCAAGGATGCAATGAAAAATAAGATTCCTTTTTGAATTGTACAGTACTTTTTTAGGGTTAGAACTAAGAGCCAAAGACAATATAAAAGAAAGACCAGTCCGTGTAGCATACCTATTACATAATTAGGTTCTGTAATTTCATACATATACTTGAGCGGCATTGTAATGCCGAAAGCAAGATAGGATACCCCTTCAATAATTGCAATTATTCTAAATTCTTTAAAACGTTTTATTTTTGACATCAATAGGATTTTTTGAGTTTTTGAAGCGCTTTCATTTGGTCACGAAATCCCGCGGCTTCAATAAATTCTAGTTCTTTTGCAGCTTTTTCCATTGCTTTTTTGATTCGCTTAATTTCTTGATCAAGTGCATCTTCATTTTTAAAGGCATTTTTCTCCATTTTTACCGAAATATTTTCGGTAGATTTCGGAGATGAAGTATCCATCAAATCACCATCTGCCACTTTCGTAGATTCTAAGATGATTTCTTTTGATTTGTTGAGTGCAGTTGGGACTATATCATGCTTTTTATTATATGTTATTTGAAGCGTCCTTCTGCGTTCAGTCTCATCAATTGTTCTTTGCATGGATTTGGTCATCCTATCCGCAAACATCAGTACATAGCCATTAACATTTCTTGCAGCCCGGCCTACAGTTTGAACCAATGACCTTTCGTTTCTCAAAAAGCCTTCCTTGTCAGCATCAAGAATCGCCACAAACGAAACCTCGGGTAAATCTAACCCTTCTCTTAAAAGATTAACGCCTATCAATACGTCAAATTCTCCAAGCCGCAATTGCCTTAAAATTTCAACGCGTTCAATGGTATCTATTTCACTGTGAATATACCTGCAGAGAATCCCCATTTTTGTAAGGTATTTTTGTAATTCTTCAGCCATCCGTTTGGTGAGGGTGGTGACTAAAGATCGCTCTTTCTTTGAGATTCTATTTTGAATTTCTATTATGAGTGTATCAATTTGGTTTTTACTTGGTCTTACTTCTATTACAGGGTCTAATAAGCCTGTTGGTCTAATGAGTTGTTCAGCGATAACGCCTTGAGACAATGCAACTTCATAATCCGCAGGGGTAGCAGAAACATATATGCATTGCGAGAACATTGTTTCGAATTCCTCAAACTTTAAAGGTCTATTGTCAATAGCTGCTTGTAATCGAAAACCGTAATCAATGAGATTTGTCTTGCGTGCTCTGTCGCCTCCATACATGCCCTTAACTTGGGGAAGTGTAACATGGCTTTCATCAACAACCATTAGATAATCTTCTGGGAAATAATCTAACAAACAGAAAGGTCGTTGCCCTGAAGTTCTTCTATCAAAATAACGTGAGTAGTTTTCAATACCTGAGCAATATCCTAGCTCACGAATCATTTCCAAATCATATTCAACCCGGTCTTTTAACCTTTGTGCTTCTTCAATTTTACCTTGATTACGAAACGCCTCAACTTGTTCCACCATATCATCCTGAATTTCATGTATTGCAGTTTGTGTATTTTCAGGACTAGAAACAAATAGATTTGCGGGGTATATTAGTATGTCAGTCATTACCTCTATTTCCTCACCAGTTTCTGGATTGATGGAACTGATTTTCTCTATTTCATCACCCCAAAACTCAAATCTAATTGCATAATCAGCATAGGCAAGAAATAAATCTACGGTATCACCCCTTACTCGGAACGTTCCACGTTCAAAATATTCATCAGACCTCGAATATAAATTTGTTACAAACTTCATTAGAAGCTTGTTTCTTGGGATTATATTGTTGGTGGATACTTCAATTATGCTGTTTTTAAATTCTGAAGGGTTACCAATTCCATAAATACACGAAACAGAGGCTACAACGATTACATCTCGTCTACCCGACAGTAGTGCTGAGGTTGCAGATAGTCTGAGCTTTTCAATTTCGTCATTAATCTGTAAATCCTTTTCTATATATGTATTCGTTACAGGAAGATAAGCTTCAGGTTGATAATAGTCGTAATAGGAAACGAAGTATTCTACTTTATTTTTAGGAAAAAACTGTTTGAATTCTCCATAGAGTTGTGCGGCAAGTGTCTTGTTATGGGATAAAATAAGTGTTGGCTTATTCACTTCCTTTATGACATTGGCTATGGTAAATGTCTTTCCGCTACCTGTTACACCTAACAAGGTTTGAAAAGGTATATTATTTTCAATGCCTGAGGTTAAATCTTTAATAGCTTTAGGCTGGTCACCTGTAGGTTTGAAATCTGATTGAAGGCAAAAATCCATGAGACACAAAAATAATCAATCCAATGGGTTCATAAAAAAAACGCCCGAAGGCGTTTTATTTAATTCTTGCAAACCAGTATTTTTCTCCTCTTTAGTTTTTTTACTTCGAAGGCCTTGCTGTAATTTAAAATAAATTGAACAGACGAAGGATTTGGTAAAGATTGTGTTTTATACGGCTTACTTTCTGCAGGGTATTTATGCATCATAGGCAACGTTTTTTTTAATAACGATGAAATGTCAAAAATATTTTATTCGATGTTTTTTTTAAAATCTGTACTTTTGCAAAACCAAAGTAAAAGAGTATGAGTCATTCAATTAAAAAAGGAGTAGCTACCGGAGATGAGGTGCAGAAAATATTCGCATATGCCAAAGAAAAAGGTTTTGCATTACCAGCTGTAAACGTGTCTAGCACGAGTACTGTGAACGCTGTCATGGAAACTGCTGCAGGTCTAAATTCACCTGTGATTATTCAGTTTTCTCTTGGTGGTTCGCAATTTTTTGCTGGTAAAGGCCTCAGTAACGAGAATGAACAAGCCACAATTTTAGGCGCTATTTCGGGTGCAAGACATGTACACCGAATGGCAGAGGCATATGGTGCAACAGTTATTTTGCACACTGATCATTGTCACAAGGCAAAGCTTCCTTGGATTGACGGTCTTTTAGCAGAAGGTGAAAAGCATTTTAAACAGTATGGCGTTCCTTTATATAGTTCTCATATGATTGATCTTTCTGAAGAGTCGATCGAAGAAAACATTGAAATTTGTAAGACTTATTTGAAGCGTATGAGCGCCATTGGAATGACCTTAGAAATTGAATTAGGAATAACAGGTGGTGAGGAAGACGGTGTTGATAATACAGATGTAGATAGTTCAAAATTATACACACAACCAGAAGAGGTGGCATATGCATACGAAGAGCTTATGAAGGTGTCGCATAGATTTACGATTGCAGCCGCGTTTGGAAATGTTCATGGTGTGTATAAGCCCGGTAATGTCAAGCTAACACCAAAAATTCTAAAAAATTCTCAAACTTTTGTTCAAGAGAAATTTAATACGGAATCAAACCCGGTAGATTTTGTATTTCATGGTGGTTCAGGTTCAAGTTTGGAGGAGATCAGAGAAGGTATTTCTTATGGTGTCATCAAAATGAATATTGATACAGATTTGCAGTTTGCCTTTACTGAAGGTTCAAGAGATTATATATTAAAGTATCAAGATTATTTAAAGACCCAAATTGGTAATCCAGAAGGTGATGATCTACCAAACAAGAAATATTATGATCCACGGAAATGGATGAGAGATGGAGAATTGACATTCTATTCTAGACTGAAGCAAAGCTTTTCTGATCTAAATAATATTCAAACTTTATAAATCTTTGCTAATTTTAACCAAAGAAATCAAATGAGCTGGTTCAAGAGAAATAAAGAAGGTATTACGACGACTACAAGTGAAAAGAAGGAAGTTCCTGAAGGTCTATGGTCGAAATGTTCAAATTGTAAAACTATTTTTACAAAAGGAGATTTAGAAAAACTAAATTATGTTTGTAACCGATGTTCCCATCATGAGCGCATTGGTTCACAAGAATATTTCTCCATAATTTTTGACAATGGCAAATTCTCTGAGTTGAATGCCAAGGTAGTATCAGGCGATCCTTTAGAATTTGAAGACACGAAAAAGTATGTTGATCGTGTCAAATCAACTCAAGATAAAACAGGTCTTACCGACGCAATACGAACGGCAAAAGGTAAGCTGAACAAAAAAGATCTGGTAGTTGCAGCGATGGACTTTGGATTTATTGGAGGTTCAATGGGTTCTGTAATGGGTGAGAAAATCGCAAGGGCGATTGATGAGGCTATTAAACTCAAATGCCCAATTATGATCATTTCAAAATCAGGTGGTGCACGAATGATGGAGGCAGGATTTTCCCTAATGCAAATGGCGAAAATTTCTGGCAAGTTAGGTCAGTTAGCAGATGCTGGGTTACCGTATATTTCATACTTGACTGACCCAACGACTGGTGGTGTGACCGCTTCTTTCGCAATGCTTGGTGATATTAATGTTGCAGAGCCAGGAGCGTTAATTGCCTTTGCAGGACCAAGAGTTGTAAAAGAAACGATAGGTCGTGATTTACCTGAAGGTTTCCAAACTTCTGAGTTTTTATTGGATCATGGTTTTTTAGATTTCATTATTGATAGAACTGAAATTCGAGAGCGTTTATCTCTCGCCCTAGAGCTATTTGCTAAATAAATCCAAGTACAAAGATTTCTAAATAAAGTCATTCTTTTTACGGATTTTTAAAGCGTTTCTTTTTGCTTATTTTTGTGGAAAACCAAAACTATGCATTCAAAACGTTTTCTCAATATTATCCTGCTTTTATGTATTACGATTAGTGGACACAATCTTTCTGCTCAAGATACCACTTGGGTTCAGACTTTTACTTTTGATTCCATTACGACCAGAAGAGCTGACTTTACTTTTCCTGAATCATTAGATGATCAGCGTTTTGAGAAGGTTCTGATGTATTATAAATTAAAATGCAGTCCATTAACGACCTGGGATCAATATAACTG
>JAKMFD010000037.1 GCA_022425625.1 Crocinitomicaceae bacterium
GGATTTAATGCAGCCCATTCACCGGCAGAAACTCGAGCAGGGTCATCATACTTTGTAAATTCGCAAGTTGCGGATACAAATAAAGTTAATGCGTTGATATTATTCCATGAATTAATTTGTGGAATGGTAACCACACGTTCTTCCGCAAGACCAACCTCTCCACCATGACCAACATAATTGAAAATTAGTGCCCCACGCTGAATTCTATCTGTTATTGCATTTACGACATCTGGATATCGCTGCCCACCAGCACTCGTCTGTTGTGGGAATGCATCTAAATAAAGCTTATCACAATTCATTTCATTATGATTTTGTTTCGTATGAAGATATTGAGGCTCGGTGTCATTGTTAATAAAATAACCAGACTCCTCATCATCGGCAACCTGAACATACTTTTGTCGCCAATCACCAAATGTATTCAATGAATTATCTTCTAAACAACATGAAGCCCCTGCATTTGCAAATAAATCAGAGCCATTTTTCATGTAATGCTCAATTTTATCAACTTGTTGCTCAGCTTGTGTAATATTTGATGCCAATATTCTACCGATTCCAATATCGAGTAGATCAGAGCCCGTAATGGCCTCTCCATCATCAAGCATCCCATAAAAATCATCCGTAACTAGAGCTGAAATGTGATTCTCACTACTTTGAACTTGATAAGTAAGAACGAAATTATTGTTATCAGGAACACGGTCCTTAGGGTCAAATGTTCCATCACCGAAAAGGAGTAAATACTTTGGTGCTGTTTCTGGGTTGATTTGAGAACGGTCGTAAAACATCTTGGCAAAGGAACGAATTGCTACGGCATCCGGAGCACCAGAGCTAAACTCATTAAAAATCTGACTTGTAGTGACCACGTGAACAGTAAGTCCATTGTTTCTATGTAATTCTGCCAATCTATCGGCTTGAGATTTAAAATTAGGATGTGTGACAATGAGATAGTCTGCCTGCTCCAGGGCATGAAGGTTTTGATAATCAATAGCACCAACGAACTCAGGACTAAAAAATGTACCACCGTTACTCGCCACATATTCGCGATATGATATTGAGTCCAAGAATTCATAGGAACTTCCTGTTTGCACGCCAGAAACTCTTATTGGATTGTGCCGATCCGTAATATCCCATATAAAACCTGTACTCGGGAAATTTTGAATTTGAAAGTTACCAATTCCCGCCTGAAGATTGGTGAGATTACGAAAGCCCATTTGACTTCCATAAAAACTGAGATTTCTTCGGGTATTCAAACAAATACGATCCAAATAGGTCAATACACTTGGACTATTTCTCTGTATAGTGATTTTAAGAGGTATGTTTCCAGAAATAGATGGATTATTGAGGACAAAAGCTTGTGAAGATCTTACATAATCTACGGAGGTGTGAGGCAGAGCCTCATCAAGTAGAACCTGTCCATTTACTGAATATTTCTGTGATGTTCCACCTGAGTTTGTACTGTTCGTGGCAAGCGCCGTCTTGAAGAAAACCGGTTCTCCAGAAATATTTGGTATGGAAAAATTAAAAGTCTGCTCAAGGTTAATATCAAAAAGTTCTCCATACCACCTCTGCCCACCGCCAATCAGAGATATCAGATCGTTTTCGTAACATGCTCGATAGTCATAACTCGTGATATTAGAGGTTGGCAATTCATTTAGCGTAGGTTTATCACCTATCTCCAAAGGAGCTCTATCTGAATTGATATTGATGAAGTAAAAAGAATAATCTGAGTAAATATTTTTGATCTGATCAAAGTCAGAAGTGCCATTTGGCACCCATCTATTTGGGCCAAAACCATAAAATAAGATAAAATCGTTTTGATTAAAAGTATTATCTGAAGCGCCGAAGTATTGAACGGAGTTTTGAGCAAGATCGTCGGTTCTTGGTAAGCTATTTAATTCAGGCAACTTGCCATCACCATTCCCAAATACGTGGACATGTTTGGGGTTCAAATTGGATACATCTATACCCATGGATTCCAAGAAATTATAATCGATTTTATATAGACCATCATTTTGAATCGATATTTTATACCAATCACCAGAGCCCGCCATTAGAACTGATTCACCTACAAAATCCTTTTGTACTGCATTAAGATTTACCTCTGTTTCAACTGTGATTTTTAAGATTCTTTTCACTAAACCATTTTCTTTTATAAATGGAATTCCAGACACAACCAAAAATACGTCATGAGCTGCTTTTGTGAACTTTATATCAAGAGGATTTATTTCGGTAATTCGAACGTTCATTAAAGACAAATAATTGATTTCAGATTGCAACGCGTTAGATGTTGTCAAGGAAACACTGCTAACCTTTAGATTTGAACCTTTATATGCTTTTTTAAAATATACCTTAGGAATGCCATTATCGTAATGTACGTCTTCGAAGTTTGGAGCAAGGTATGAATTTTCGCCATTATCTATGGAAATAGGCTTGTTCCATTGAATAATCTTCGAATAATGCTGCGAAAAAGAAAAAGTAATCGAAAAAAGAAATAAAGAGAAAAATAAAATCTTATTCATAATCTGAATCAAACATTTGAATTGATAGTCTAAAAAACGCCAAAATATTCAAATTATTACAATTAATATACGATATTTGTAACCTTACAAACTATAATCACGTTAAGATTGTTCGTGAATAAACTCAATTGTGTGAAGAAAAAGCATTTAATCCTATTTGTTTTTGTGATCGCTTGTCTCTCGACAACGAGCTTGAACTCAGTGCGTTCGCAAGACCCTACATTCACGCAGTTCTTTTCAAATCCAATATACTTGAACCCAGCTTTAGCAGGATCTTCAGGTTGCCCGAGGTTTGCAATGAACTACCGGAATGAATGGCCACAGCTTACAGGTAACTACGTTACTTATTCTGCTGCCTTTGATACTTATGCCAAAAGTATATCCGGAGGTATTGGTATTTTAGCCATGCATGATCAACAAGGACAGGGAACTATTTCCACATCGATGTTAGGTGCTATTTATTCATATAATCTGAAGGTAAATCGTAAATTCTCACTGATGTTTGGTGCAAGAGCAGCTTGGTTTCAGAAATTTCTAGATTGGGATAAGCTGACCTTCGGTGACATGATTGATCCGAGAAGAGGATTTATATATCAAACAGGTGATGTTCCGAGAGGAAACGGTAGAAGAGGTTATTTTGATGCTTCTGCTGGATTCGTTGGATTTGGTAAGAATTTTTATTTTGGTGGTGCTGTGCATCATCTTAACCAACCAGATGAGTCAATGATTTTAGGCGAATCCAAACTACCAATGCGTTTTACGGGGCACGCTGGAGCTGATATACCATTAGGTAGAAAAGGCCGCTACTCAAGTACAACGAGTATTATGCCAAATATCATTTACCAATATCAAAATGGATTTCAAGAATTAAATATTGGTACCTACGTAAAGTATGGAAACTTTACAGTTGGTGCTTGGTACAGAAATAGAGATGCCTTTATTTTGTGTTTTGGAATAACAACCGATAAAATTAAAATAGGCTACAGCTACGATATTACTGTTTCTAAGTTAGGAAACGGAATATCTGGTGGTTCCCATGAGGTTTCCCTAGGTTTTAATCTAAAGTGTAGAAGAAAACCAAGAAACTTTAGAAAGATATC
>JAKMFD010000044.1 GCA_022425625.1 Crocinitomicaceae bacterium
AAATGAAGGCTAGTTATTTTTTCATAAGAACCCCTATTCACTACTACAATGCTTTGGAGGCAAAGCAACATTTATGTAAAAATGAAAAACATATTCTCTTGGTTTTATCGGACTATCCTCCAACAATTCAACAATTGGCAGGTATAATTGACGCAGGCCATTGGTCAACAATTTATATGCCCTGGAAATCTCAAAGTCCATACACAAAATTCAAAACTTTAAATCGAGTTTTTAACATCACGCGCCCCATATTGCTATGGAAAATATTAAAAATAATAAGTAACTCAGATCAAATTTTTTGGGGGAATTATAACTCAATTTGGCTGCGCTACTTTTTAGCACAAAAAAAAAATAACGTTATCATACTTGATGATGGTTTCGCAGCGCTATCTATCTCTAAATACATACATAAGAATAAACTTCTCTTTAACAAATCAACTGGATTCTCTGGGTTAACGGAACATTTATTTGTTACAACCTCGAGTCACATTGAATTAAGTAGACTTACTTTTTTTACTTCATTTAAAAACATATCACCTTTAATTGATGAACGCGCCACTTACACGAACTATCCTTTCTTGAAAAGTCAAAGTCGGACAGATGCTCCAAATCAAAAAACAATGTATTTTATTGGACAACCACTGATTTTACTGTCGATTCTAGATAAAGAAACTTATGTGCGAAACATAAATTCAATATTTGAATATTACGAGAAAAAGGGTATGAAATGCTTTTATGTTCCACATCGTTCCGCAATCCATAATTACATTCCTAAAAACTGGAACACGTTATATTTTAATTTACCATTGGAGGGTTTGGTTTTTCATGACACTCAGCAGCTACCCAAAATAATGGCTAGTTTCTATTCATCAGCTCTCTATTATGTTAATAAATTTTATCAAAATAAGGATATGAATTTTGAATACTGGGAGGTCAATACATTACAAAGTAATTCGGATATCCAACATTGTTATTCGTATATTAAAAAAGAAAAATTAAAAAATACGATTGTTCACAAGCTTGATGCCTAGGGAAAATATATCAACCGTTGTTAAAATCTTTTTGATGATTCCACTCCTTAATGTAGTGGCTACAATATTTACACCTTATTTCCCAGGCGGAAGCCTGAACCCTGGTGTGATCAGAGGGGTATTCCTATCAATGTTTTGCATTTGGTTTTTACTATCAAAAAAACATGTGAATGCCATTTCAAAATCAACTTATTTTTTTCTTTTTTACCTGCTTATACTGTGTTTTTTTTCTTCAAGTATACTCACGACACTTTATATCTACAATAAGGTATTCATTGCCAGTTTATTTTTACCTCTTGCACTATACTTCTTAAATTCAGAGCATACATTTTTAATATTAATTCGGACGAGTATTTTTGCCTTGGCAATCCTTGAACTAAACTTTCTTGTTTCAAATTTTCTAGGCATTGGGTTTGCAACGTATAAAGATGAAAGTATTTTATTTGGGGAATCCGGAGTAAATATTACCAAGTATATGGTGATCTTTATTATGCTCATTCCATTTTACCTTAAATATGAAAAAAACAAATCCCTCCGGATTATTGCATCTATCCTTCTGATATCCGGAATAATTATTGTGATTCTTGGTATGAAAAGATCTGCAATCTTGGCTATATCTGGAGGATTCTTGGTTTACGCCTTGATGACACCTTATAAATCAAGAATACTTAGAATTACGCCTTTCATTGCTGCATTTGTGCTTTTATCCGGCCCGTATTACATTCCAATTATTGAAAAAAGGTTTAAGGCAAGACAAGAGCGTGTTTCTATGACCTATAATCAGTTATCTTCAAGTGAGGAAGAGGGTCGTTTATTAGAGGTGCAATACACAATTGAACAAACCTTTGGAGACTCATTTGATCGGATATTTATTGGTTACGATTTATTCCTTAAAAAACAATTTCAAGGACACCGTAGAATGCTCCATATAGATTACATGAATATGCTTGGAGGAGCTGGGATTATTGGCTTGTCTTTTTTCCTTTTTATTTATTGGAGAATTTGGTTTTTTGCAAAAAAAATAAAACGAACAGGTGCAAATAGTTTAGCTAAAAATGAGATTTTCGCAATGATTTGCGCTCTTCTCGGTGTTCAAGCCTTTATGTCCTTTGGAGGAACGATGCAAGGACTTGATCTTAGAGGCACTATTTTACTGTTGCTCGGCGCATTTCTTGCACTTGGATTACAGGAGTTAAAAAAAGAAAATATTGTTTATGGATCCTAAAGAAGCAGGTAACACCCTTGCCCTATTTTCATTATTCCACCATGATATTACACCAAATTTAAATGGAACATCTTTATTAGAGAAAAGCCATTTTAACGCGCTTAACTCAGCTCCCGTGTGCGATGACCAATCTATCATTCAGGTTATACTAGATGTTGTTCAAGAGGCAACTTTGGATTGTGGAATCGGAGAAGTTGGAATAACTTTAACAGGAGGTTTTGATTCAAGAGTAATATTAGCTGCATTACTATTCTTAGGTATTAAGCCTGTTTGTCTAACCTATGGAAACCCATTAAATAAAGACATTATAATCAGCAAGCGTATTTGCAAAACTCTTGGTTTAAAGCATTTGAATGCCGTTAATCATTCACCCACAGCAAAATCTTATCTAGAAGATGTAAAAGAAACCATTAATATTGATGAGGGAAAGGCGCACCTTCATAGAGCACATCGCATGGCTGCAATTAAAGAATTCACAAAAAAATATAAAATAAAGGTACTTCTAACAGGCCATTTTGGCGGAGAACAAATTCGAGGTTTAAGCTATAACAATTATTTTTCTTCAGAAATTTTCAAATGTTTTAATGAAAAAAACACAAAACTCAAACCACTCATACAATCGATTTTAAAATCATATTTCATAAAGGAATCATCTTATTCAATGAACCAGTTAGAAAAACAAATTAAAAAACTGAATTGGATGCAAGATGATAAGCTCAAAAATAAACTCTATTTCCTCTACGATCTAGTTGGAATGAATCATCACAAGCAAGACATTCGGTTATATTCTAAATTTGTTAAGCGTGTTGTACCTGTTTATCTTGATGAAAGGTTTATAAATACATTGATTCGATCTCCACATCACTTCGCACGGAAAAAAACAGGCAAACTTGCATCATTATCGCACCCCAAATTATATTGTAATATCATTGCAAGTTTGTATCCGAGTTTGCTCGATATTGAACTAAGTAACGGATACAAACCTAAGGATTATCGAAAAGGTTTAATTTATTACGCGATAAAGCGCAGTATTAAAAAATATATTTTAAAACCACACAACCCACCATCTTTCTCTTATGGTCAATGGTATCAAGGTTTTGTTGCTGAGAATTCAGCGCATATTGATAGTGCGGTATGGACACATTATGATAAGAAAGCGTATTTTGAAGCTTTAAATAATGGTGAACATTTATCTAATGAGGGTTATTGGCATAAATTTTCAAACCCAATCTTTTTTAATTTAAAGAAGAAACTAACAGAATGAATATTGTAATTCTAAAAAATGAACTACCGGACTCATCAAAAAAGTGGGAAGCGTCTTGCAAAAGAAAAGAAATAAACTATTCCGTTGTTGATTTAACCGCCTTTGATTGGTTTGAGCGAATCATCACAATTAAGCCAGAACTTCTCCTGCTAAAACCCTCGGGCTTGACAGCGCCTTACAAGGAGCTCTATGATGAACGTTTACGGATTCTAGTTGAAGAATGTGGTATAAACTGCTACCCCTCTCTTAAATCGGTTCTTTTATACGAAAACAAGCGTTTCTTGTCCTTTTGGCTCAAAGCCAATCAGGTTTCACATCCAGAAACCTATATCTTCTACAAAGAATCAGAGGCAAATAAGTTCTCTGAACAAAGAGTTTCATTTCCTGTGGTTGCAAAAACGAATATTGGAGCATCTGGAAGTGGTGTCAGTATACTAGAAACTAAAAATGATTTAGAACAATACATTACAAATACATTTTCAGGAAAAGGTGCTTCTAAAAGAAAAGGTCCTAATTTAAAAAAAGGTGGACTGCTTAAACGAGGACTTAAATTAGTTTTTAATCCACAACAACTCAAAAATAAAATTGAAGTATATGAGGCACGAGCTGCGGATATTCAAAAAGAATTCATCCTAATTCAGGAATTCATTCCTCACAGCTTTGAATGGCGTGTAGTACGTATAGGAGATTCCTATTTTGCACATAAAAAACTTCTTCAAGGAAACAAAACAAGTGGTAGTCTTCAAAAATCCTACGAAAATCCTCCTTTAGAGCTTCTAGACTACATTAAAGAGCTTACAGATAAACATGATTTAGACTCTGTCGCAATTGATCTATTCTCACACAATAAAAAATATTTAATCAATGAGATTCAATGTATTTTCGGCCAATCAGACTCCTACCAAATGAAAGTAGATGGTGTCATAGGCCGATATATTTACACAGATACATGGGAATTTGAAAAAGGTGACTTCAACAACAATGAAAACTATGATTTAAGATTGTCTCATGCCCTCTTGAAATACAATACAAAAAAGTGAGAGTCCTATTTATAAGTAGCGGTAATTTAAGTGATGGAAAGCCAAGCATCCTTATCAAGAACCAGGGTGAATCATTAAAATCACTAGGCGTTCATGTTCATTATTACACAATAAATGGCAAAGGTGTTTATGGTTATTTGAAAGCAGTAAAAAAAATCGCAAAAGAAATTTCATCAATACAGCCTGACCATATACACTCTCACTATTCATTAAGTGCATTTGCCACATCGATTGCACTAATAATTTATAATATCAAGAAAACACATATTGTTTCATTAATGGGTAGCGATACTAAAATGAAAGGCTGGAAACGTCGATTAACAATTTATCTATCAAATCAACGCTGGAACCATACAATTGTCAAAGCCCTTAGCATGGCAAAAGAACTCAACCTAAAAGATTACAAAATAATACCTAATGGTGTGGATATGAATAATATAAAACCTTATAATTCAACCTTTAATACAACTGTTGTTTTTCCTGCAAACCCCCAAAGAGTTTCGAAAAATTTTGACCTCGCAGTACAGGCTATGAACATTGCGAAAAACTCGATTCCCGAGCTAAATTTAGAGGTTTGTTACAATGTCAGCCATCAAGAAATAATTTCTAAAATTCAAAAATCAGGCATTGTATTGGTGACATCACTGTGGGAAGGTTCTCCCAACATTGTAAAGGAGGCCATGGCATTAAATAAACCAATTGTTTGTACAAAGGTTGGAGATACAGAAATGCTATTGAACAATGTTAATGGTTCATTCTTGGTCAGCTTCGACCCTTATGAAGTTGCCGAGGGTATAAAATCAGCAGTTCGTTTTGGTAAGAATGAGGAAGAATCAAATGGCCGTAAAAAGCTTTTGGAATTGAAATTAGATAGTAATAGTATAGCAGAACGGCTACTAAAAATATACAATTCTCGATGGTCAGAGGTGTAATTATAATTGAGGGGCATGTTCAAGGGCTTTCAAATGCGCGAAGTGCGGCTGAACTAAATCTACCTGTTTGGGTGATGCATAATGGCAATTGTATAGCATCAAGCTCGAAATCGTGCCAAAAATTTATCCATTGTCATCCTTACAATAGCAATAATTTTATAGAGGACCTTATTAATCTTGGAACTGAAAATAATCTAAGAGATTGGCTCATCATTCCTTCAAATGATTATGCCGTGCTCAACATTGCAAGAAATGAACTTAAACTTTCTAAGTTTTACAAAACATTCAGTTCAGACTTCAAAATACTTGAACGAATTATCGATAAAAGCGCTCTTATGGCACTTGCAACAAATTGCAATGTACCTATCCCCGAGACTTATAAAACGAATGAGAATGGAGATTTTTTCCACAATGATTTTAATTTTCCAGTACTAACAAGAGGAACAATCGGCCAAGATTTTTATAAAAAAATAGGGGTTAAAGCGTTAAAAAGCAACAATCCAGAAGAGCTTAAAATAAATCTAAATACAATAGGTGACCATTTCGACATAAGCCAAACCCTCACACAAGAATTGATTGAAACGAGAAATGGTACAAAATCTATTACCGTATCTACATGCTGTCTTTGCTTAAACGGTATTATTCTTAATCTCTGGATGGGAGAAAAACTCAACGAACATCCACTATCCTATGGCACTGCTACATTGGCCAGAAGTGTTGAAGTAAAGGAACTTGAAGAGCCCACTCAGAAATTGATAAAAGAGCTTGAATATACAGGTGTTTGCGAAATTGAATGGCTCTATAATTCGAAACAAAAAAGATATAATTTAATTGAAGTCAACCCAAGAACATGGCTATGGATTGAGCTCGCAAAAGCTTCAGGAATTGATTTTATCAAGGATGTCATTCAAATATCTAGCGGGAAAGAGGTATTAAAAAACAAAACCTATGAGACAGATATTTATTGGTTTAACCCAATTACATACTACCCTTTTAAAGTATTAGCAATGCTGAAAAATGTAAAAAGTTATCGTCCTAAAGGTAAAACAGTAAATGCATTGTTTAAAAAAGGAGATAATAAACCAGGATGGACTTATCTTTGGACTTTATTTAACATTCTCAAGCGAAGATGACCGTTTTATTTATTTCAGGACACCCTGCCCAGATTCATAATTTTAGAATAGTCAAAGAGCTCCTTGAAAAAAAGGGCCACAAGGTATTTTGGGTTTCGAGTAAAAAAGATATTAGCTTTCAACTTTTAAGGCTTTACGGAATAGATTTTACAGAGATTATTAAGCCGGAAAAAAACTTTATTTCCAAGATACATGCGCTTTTCACTAATACCAGAATAATTTATCGCTTATTAAGAAAAAACAAAGTTGACCTAATTGTTTCTCGTGTATCCCCATTTGGTGCGCTCGCAGGTTTTCTTGGTAAAACACCACATATAGCCTTAGCTGATACAGAATCCTCTGGAATTTACGATAGTATATTCTCTAAATTTGTTCAAGTATTGATTACATCCGTGAGTTATAAGCGTAACTTGAGAAAAGATCAGATTAGAATTGATAGTAACATAGAGCTTTTCTATTTACACCCTAAACACTATAAACCACCTACAGAACCTATTAAATCGCTGTCTTTAGCCAAAAATGAATCCTATGCGCTTTTAAGATTTGTTAATTGGGAGGCCTACCATGACAAAGGACTGAGTGGGTTTTCCAGTGAAAACAAAATAAGAGTGGTTCAAGAGCTCTCCAAGTATATGAAAGTATTTATTTCCTCCGAAGGGACCTTACCTAAAGAGCTCGAACCGTTTAAAATTGAGATCTCCTTTGACAAGATGCATGATGTGATTTCCAAATCCAACTTGTTTTTTGGAGAAGGCGCCTCGATGGCGGCAGAAGCAGCAGTTTTGGGAGTTCCTGCTATTTTTCTAAATGATAATTGGTCAGGTAATGCAATGGATCTCACAAAACACGAGCTCATGTATTGTTATAAAAGTTCAGCGGAAGAGCAAAACAATGCAATAACGAAGGCAATAGAAATAGCTACTCAAAATGATAAAATCTATTATCAAGAAAAACGGAAAATCTATTTAGAGAAGAAATTAGATGCCTCTTCATTTTTATGCTGGTTCATAACCCACTACCCAATTAGTAAAAAGGAAGTATTAAAGAATCCTTCAAATTTAGCAGACCTTATATAATGGATTTTACAATTGATATTTACAAAAAGCTGATACTAGCACTAAAGAAAGAAGGCTACAACTTTCAGACCTTTGCTGAATTTATGAAAGCTCCCATGGATAAAAGTGTGATACTGCGCCATGATGTAGATAAACGCCCAAAAAACTCAGCTTTATTTGCCCACATTCAGAAGGAGTTTAATATTAAGGGGACATATTATTTTAGATGTGTACCAGAAAGTTATGATGAACAAATTATAAGAACTATTTCAAAAATGAATCATGAGATTGGCTATCACTATGAGGAAATGGATCTTTGCAATGGAGATATTCATGCTGCAATAAAATTGTTTGAAAAGAATCTTAAAACCTTGAGAAATATTTGCCCGATAGAAACGATTTGTATGCATGGAAGCCCTAGATCAAAGTATGATAATAAATCCATTTGGTCAAATAATAAATATACTGATTATGAGATTATTGGAGAGCCTTATTTTGATTTAAACTTTAATAATGTTGGCTATCTAACAGATACTGGAAGAACATGGGACGGTGCTAGATTTTCAGTGAGAGACAAAGTAGTCACTAACATATCACTTAACGTGAAATCTACGCAAGAACTGATTCATAACCTGCACAAAAATAGCCTTCCAAAACAATTAATGTTAACGTTTCATCCACAAAGATGGACTTCGAATTTTGCATTTTGGACACAGGAATTGATTTTGCAGAACCTTAAAAATATCGTTAAAAGATATATTGTTGGCAAAAGCTAAAGCTTTTGAAATAATTCTTCTCGTTCTTCAAAACCCTCCAGGCGACAATTATTCTTGTTGAATTTCGGAAATATTTCTGGCTGCCGTTGCCCTTTAAAGGAAATTACTTTATATTTTTTATTGTACTCGGTTTCCATGAATCTAAAATTAGAGGATCGAATAAATAAGTATCCTTCAGAATTAAGTACCTGATCTAAATATCCTACAGACTTTTCAAATATAGAAAACGGAAAAACAGAATCTATATTTTGAATTAATTTGGATTCTGGATACCTACAAAGTACAGATATTGCAGTTATTACATCAAATTTACCCAGAGTATGTAGGCTTTTAGCCTCTATGTGATAAAAGGATAACTTTTCTGAGGCAAACTTACTTTTAGCTTTTTCAATACTCTTTTTATTCACGTCAACACCAATTATCAGTGCATTTGGTAAATACGTACTTAAAGATTTACATTCCTCACCCGTAGAACAACCAAAGGAAAGAATCCTTATCGGCTGATCCTTAAACCTTGCTCCAAGATCTTCAAAAATATCTGGATGTCTGTTTAGCTGAGTCGTCGGTGCGGACTGTAATAATCCATCTTGAGAAAGATTGTTCTCCTTGGTTAACCTCTTGTATTGAAGCTTTTTATACCAAATGTATACAAATGGGACTTTTTTAAGTAGACGCTTTATCACAATACGAAGGTAATACTATGCATTCAAACTAGCTAAAATTCTCAAAGATGTACACCGTAATATTTCAGCATTTCGAATAATTGGCTTATTTTCGCCTTAAAGAGTGTCTTTTTTTGCTGAAGTATGAAGGATAATATAAATACAGAGAAGTCTCAGAATTTTGCCCTAGATGCTATGGTGGATTTACTAGTTCAACAGGCAACTGAAACAAAAGAGACCTTATACAATGACTCTTTTCTAAGCAAAGAGCTTCTGAAAGCCTTTCAGATCAATAAAGCTCATAAATACTACATCGATACCAGGATTTTAAATGAGATTAAAGATTTAGATAAGTTTTTGGCGCTAATGAATAAGGATCTTAATAATGAAAAGCTCTTTATCGGCTTCGTTCAAACACTCAGTGACTGGAGAAAATCAAAAACTATTTTAAAAATCCCCATTTTGGGAATGAGCTATAGAATCTATGTTTTCCTAACAAAGAGGGTTATTCCGAGATTGAAAATTTACAAGAAGATTGGGTTAAACAGAAAATATCATTTTATTTCCAAAGCAGAGACCATTGGAAGATTAATATATAATGGATTTGAGGTGCAAAATTTTATTGAGCTCAAGGACCGTCATGTTTTTATTGCTAAAAAGGTAGGGAAACCAAAAACTATCAAACCAAGTTTTGGACCAGTTTTCAAAATGAACCGAATTGCAAAAAATGGTAAAAAAATAGGTGTTTACAAACTTCGCACCATGCACCCCTACTCCGAATTTGTGCATGAATATATGATTCTAAATCATGGGTTCGGATCTGATGGGAAAATTAAAGATGACTTTCGGACCTCAAGATGGGGAAAACTTCTGAGGAAATATTGGATAGACGAGCTTCCGCAGCTTTTAAATCTTATTAAAATGGAAATGAAGCTTGTCGGTGTTAGACCTGTAAGTGAATCTTATTTCAATCAGCTCCCAAAAGATTTAAAAGAAAAACGTGTCAAATACAAACCAGGCTGCATTCCTCCATATGTAGCCCTAGATTTAGGTAGCACAAAAGAGGCAGTGCTGAAAGCAGAAGAACTTTACTTAGAAGAAAAAGAAAAAAATCCAAACTTCACGGATCTCAAATACTTTTTCATTGCTATTTATAAAATAATATTTCAACGGAAAAGATCTGCATGATTTTGTCAAAAAAACTTATAGCTATCCTCGTATTGATCGCTTCATTAATTTCATGTAGGAATAGTGAAAATGTCATTTATTTTCAAGGAGAATTCACTAATATGAATCAAAAGAATCACACCTCTTTTGTCCCTGTTATCGAAAAAAACGATCTGCTTGATATTAAACTCATATCTCAAAACTCAGAAGCATCAGCCTTATTTACGCCGAAAATTGACAATAGTAAAAGTTCTATAACCTATATGTCCGGTGTGCCTGCAAAAGGTGGGTTTCTGGTAAATCAAAAAGGTGAAATTGAACTCCCATACATCGGAACATTGCTCGTTAGTGGATTAACGAGAGATGCTATTGTTGCGGAAATAGAAAGTAGGCTCAGTGAATACATCAATGAGCCCATCATTCAAATACAAATTTTAAATTTTAAAGTAACCATATTGGGAGATGTTCGGAACCCAGGTACATTTAACATTCCGAATGAAAAAATTTCTATTGTTGAAGCCATCGGTATCGCTGGAGATCTGAACATAACAGGTATGAGAAAGGACATAAAACTGATAAGAGAAACCAACGGTACACGAAAAGAATACAATATTGATTTTACGGATAAAAACATATTTAATTCAGAGTTCTTTTTTCTCAAACAAAATGATATAATTTACGTCCCGCAAAACAGAGCAAAAATAAGTAACTCAAGCTTTAGCCAAATATACCTCCCCATTCTATCGACGTTGTCTATAATATTAAGCACCATAACTTTATTCGCTGCACCTTGATTCAGAATAGTAAAATCATAGAGTCATTACAAACACAAGAGACCAATTATAGAGAGCTCCTCATGTCATACCTCTCTAAGTGGAAGATTTTTGTTTTGTTACTAATTGTATGCATTGGTAGCGCGCACATTTATTTAAGATATGCCAACCCGCTTTATGAGGCAAATGCAACAATTTTAATTAAAAACAGTCAAAAAATCGGAACTGGAATGTCCGAAACTTCTGTTTTTGAGGATTTAAGTGTTTTTGGTGAAAGCCAATCCATAGAAAATGAAAAGTCCATTCTGAACTCAAGAAACATAATGAGGAAGGTTATTATGAATCTTGGCATCAGACATGAATATTATTCTCTTGGAACAGTTACCGGATTCAATAGGTTCGAACAATATAATAATGCGCCTATAAGAATTGAGTTTCAATATGAAGATACCATAAGCTTTATAAATACTAGACATCAGCTAAAACTAAAAATTGAAAATGAGAAAAAGGTTCGAATTAAAACAAAATTAGGAGGATACACCTATGAATTCAATAAGTGGTATTCAGTTCAAAATAAAAACATTCGGATTCGAGTCGTTCCTTCAAAATTCTTTACAAAACAGCAAATTGGTCGGGAATACGAATACCACATGCTCCCTCTTGAGGCATGCGTAAATAAATATCTTTCAAAGCTAAGTATATC
>JAKMFD010000093.1 GCA_022425625.1 Crocinitomicaceae bacterium
TTCAGCGCCAAAAGGGCTGTAAGTACCAAATACATCATACCGATCATTTTTTGTCTTGGGGTTTCCTTGCCTCCTGCCATGTTCTATCGTTCTTAATTTATAAATTAAAGATTACGACTTCATTGCCTTAAGCATGTTGCCATATACATTATTCAAATCACTAAGATTCTGAGAAAGTGTTGCCATATTCTCACGATAAACTTGAGTATCGCCTGCAGAAGCAGCTAAATCAGCCATAACTGACTGAATACTGTCTTGTAATTCTTTCATTTGACCTGCACCAGAAATATAGTCTTGTGAGCTCTTTAATTGAATTTCATATGAACCATTTAATGCAGCAATATTTGTACTCAGACGTTCCATTTCAGGACCGAAATTATTTCCTTCACCCGAAATAGCAGCAATTGAAGTTGCTGATTGTTTGTACTGCTCGGCGAGATTGTCTAAACTCGACGAAGCATTTTGTAAACTAGATACATATTGATCTGTTGCACCAGTTGCAGAGGCCATAGACCCTAATGAAGATGCGTTATCTGCCAAGTTTGACATACCATCTTTTAGTCTTCCAATTAAGGCATTATCAATTCCCGCATCGCCTAATTTTTCAGCTAGCTTGTCTGCCTGAGATCCTGGCTCATCGCTACCAGCTTTAATAAGGTCATATAAACCAACACCCTCAATTTCTTCAACACCTTCACCTTCTGCATTAGACAATTCCGGAAAAACTCGAGACCAATCCGCATCTAAATGGACTGGTTCCATCACGGACATAATGAAAATCACAGCCTCAGTACTAAGACCAATAATAAGCATTAAAGAAGCTCCTGGCCAGTGCATAATTTTGAATAATGCACCCATAATTACGACCGCTGCACCAAGGCCGTATACGTATTTCATAATATTCTTCCAAGTCTTGCTTTCAAAAAAGCTAGTTCCGTGTCCACTCATAGATTTGTTTTTTTTTAACTGTATTTGGTTTATTTAAGTTGTATATCACTTTGGATTTCTTCTCCGTTCTCAAGATCTAAATCTTTACCACCTCTACCCATGTGAGTCATCACATTACGGAATCCGATGTACGATTTAGCGGTATCTTGATATTCAAAAGTTCTGGTTGAGTTATTTAGGTAATAACCTATATCCTTCCATGAACCTCCTCGAATTACTTTACGTTTTTTGACTGGATGATCTCCGTCTTTCGCTTCATATTCATAATCTGAGTTCATATCATGACCAAATTCATACTGAGATTCATCATATGCAGTAGAGCACCATTCAGCTACATTTCCTGCCATACAATAAAGACCGAAGCCATTTGGATTGTATGAATACACTTTTACAGTGTGGAAACCACCATCTTCAAAATATCTTCCTCGCATTGGTTTGAAGTTTGCTAAGAAACAACCACTAGCATTTCTTATGTAGGGTCCTCCCCAAGGGAATTGAGACTGCTCTAAATCTCCGCGCGCAGCTCTTTCCCATTCAGACTCCAAAGGCAAACGGAAGTCGTTAACAAATAAATCGCCATTGGCTTCCAACCAGCTATGATAAATCTGTGTTCTCCAAACTGAAAAAGCTTTTGCTTGAGTCCAAGTAACGCCGACAACTGGATAGTTATCATAGGCATTGTGCCAAAAATAATTTTTAGTCATTGGAGAATGAAAAGCATATGTAAAATCTCTTACCCAACAAAGTGTATCAGGATAAACATTGATGCGTTCTTTTATAATAAATCGACTTCTGTCTGAATGTCCACGGATTGCATTATGCTGTCCTTTACTGTTTGAGAATCCCATATCTAAATCTTGACCTGGGTTTTCTAAAATCGTACCGTAGAGATTGTCAGGGTCTGCAATAGATTTGTTCGGGAGTACATCGCCGACATCATCAGTTGCCTGAGTTGTATAAACTGTTGTATCAACCCAAACCTTATTACTGTTTTGATCCATGGTATATAACGCAGACCTGTGTAAGTCATCACGTTTGTAGTCCTTCGACAATGGATCTCTTCTGTTCCTTTTGTACAAATCGTCAGAACGGAACGTTTCGTTCCCTAGACTGTCATATGAAAATGTTTTTCTTGAATCTACAGATGTTGTAATTATCTTACCACGTCGGGCAGCTTCTTTGTAATCGATCCAGTAATAATCAAAGTAAAGCAATCTTGTATCTATTGTACGTTTTTTATAGAAACGCTCTTGTTCACTGTAAAACATATCAGAGAGCAAAAAGTTAACTTCTGGGTCTTGGTAGTCTAAAGGCATTTCCCAATCTAATGTTAAATATTTTCTTGCCTCTAGTCTTCCTAGCTGGTATTTCTTAGCTTTTTTGGTAAGCTGTGTAGTGAACCCTTTCTTTTCAGTTTTATCTCCTTTAAATGCACTATTCTTAGAATAGTTTTGGAAAACAAAGGATTCTTCACCAGTCCAATTTTTAATTCCCAGTACATCTTTAAGGTCTTTTGGCTTAATCTCAAGACCATTGACTAATTTGACATTTTTACCGAACACTTTTTTATTTGGCCCTGTAGCTTCTGCTCCTTTCATGAAAGGGGAACCAATTAAAAGCATTGATTTATCTACAGCAGCGTTATTGGCCGAATCCATAAAGAGCTCAAATGGTGTATTACCACCTTGAACGTCAGAACCGGCATCGTACATCTCACCGTAAGGACCCATCATCAACCAAAAATCATCTGGAATCTGAACCCACTGCTCGGCATCTGCACCATAACTACGACGATACAATTTCTCTCTAGCTATAGAATCTCTAACCCAGTGTACAAATTGACGGTATTCGTTATTTGAAATTTCTGTAGCATCCATATAAAATGATTGAACAGAAACTGTTTTCTTTCTTGCGGTGTGCAAGCCCATTATGTCTTCGTCGTCTTCTCCGGATTGGTATGCTCCTGAAGGAACATAAACCATGCCGATAGGTAATTTACCCGGCCCTAAGACATCTGGATAAAATACATCTCTTCCCTTAACTCCAACTAAATTACCCTCTACTTCATTACATGAATAGAAGATCGATAGTAAAGCAAACAAACAAAATAACTTCTTCATTTTATATTTTTTGATTCAACGTACCCAAATCAACTTGCTACAGGTTTCAGTTTGGGTATAACGTATGAACTGATAAAATAGTTACATAAAAATTTAGAGCCAACGAGGGTGACGTGCACTTTGCTTCGGTGGTTCCGGTAAATTATAGCAGTATTTGAAGAAAATCTCGTGTGACCCTCTGGAAACACTTGCTAATTTATTTACAGTAATATCGTACGAATAACCTACAGTAAGGTTTTCCATAGGGGTATATCCAAACATCATTGCTACAGCATCGGAAGTTCGAACAGTTAATCCGGCATAACCAATTTTGGAATTTCCAAAATCGTAAATATATCGCGCATTGAAATCCGCTGAGAATTTAATCATATCTGTTCTCATCAGAACCTGGGCATCTATAGTTCCGCCAAACATATTTGCGAATTTCTTACCACCCATCAAATAATAGTGTCTTGCTGTTTGGTAAGATTGTTCAAAACCATTTGCTGATTGTTGTTTTAAAAGAGATTCGGTTAAATGTGTAGAAGAAAGTCCAACAAACCAATCTCCAGCATCGAAATATGCCCCAAAATTAACGTCTAAATTTGTAGCTGCAAACTCTTCAGGTAAATCTGGATCTTGTAAGGACGTTGGTGGAACCCAATCCGGTTGAAGGCCGTAATTAATAAGACCTATTCCAGCTCCCAAGCCCAATACACCGAGATTTCCAATTTCAATAGGATACGAATAATTCAAAGCAAGATTATTCTGTTTCGCAAAACCAATAGCGTCATGATAAAATGAAAGCCCTAAACCGCCAGGCAGAAATCTGTTCAAATTGGCTTCAATATTAAGAACTGCAGAATTTGGCGCTCCATTTACCTGATCCCATTGATTTCTATATATGGAAGTTGCGCAGATCGTGTTGTCAAGACCTAGACCTGTTTTACCAGGATTGATACTCATTTTATCATAAATAAAATGGGTAATCAGTTTGTCTTGCTGAGCCATAGTCGAAAAAGAGACTATGAGGAGAAGCAAGCCTGCTAAGCATTTTTTGAGTTGCATATAGTTTTTTTAACACAAACATTCCATGAATTCACAATTCAACAGAATATTCAAGATGCTAAAATAGATAATTTTCTTGATAATAAAAACAAAAGCAAGAATTTGTTGGCTTTATTACTACGTTAGCTTTTGATAGGTCTTCCACCACAAATCTGGCATTTCATTTTGCATGGCACGATCATAATCTTCTTTATTGCATGGTACCAAATGATGTCTCTCGTATTTAGAGCCTTTTTGGGGCGGATATGGTACTTCCATCCACCAGCGGTCTGATTTGTGACTCTTGTAAAATACGATAGAATGATTTCCGTTTTCTAGCTCCACATTAAACTTAAAATATCCAGCTTTACTCGAGACAGGGAAGTCTCCCCAACGGGATTGATAACCATCGATGAAATACCAAAGAATTTCAGACAAAAGTTTATCAGACATTTCATTGAAATCAATGTAATTAAAAACACCAAAAAAGTTTACTTTATCTGAAATACCTGCATATCTGCTAATTTGACATATTTGTTGCGCCTGAAAACCATTTGGATTGGCCTTATGCGAAAAAACATCAGATGCTTTTATTGAATTAAAATCTAGGTTAATGATATCAGCATTGCGCAAATGAGGTTCCGCCCTTTTAAAATCATCGTTGAACTCACCTAAGCGACAAACATCAAAATACAAGCTCTCTACAAGTTTTAATTCTTTGGGTTGAGCATACGGGATCTGAAGGCCAATATTTGCATGATTAAATAAGTAACAAGGTCTTTTTAATAATAAGGAGGTTAAATAAGCATTGTGACTAATAGCTACTTCAGGGCCTCCAATATCCAATGAATGATCAATAGAGCAAATATTTACAAGCTGCTCTAGCTTTGCGTATGCATCATACGCTGCTAAGACCAAATCCTGTGAACCTCCAATTAATATTGGAATAACATCGGTTTTTATAAGCTCATGCACCACACTAGAAATAGCAAAATAAGTATCTTTTAATTCCTCTCCTGGTATAATGGTTCCCAAATCATAGATTGTACTATTCCAGTTTTTGGAACGTGACAACTGTTTAAGTTTGCTCCGGAATTCCGATCGTGAATCGTTATTTTTATGATCAGCATTGCCTCTGTACTCTGGTACAGAAAATAAGGCTATTGACTTGGAAGCTATCTCGGGAAATTCGCCAAAATTAGAAATGATTATCTGCCCAATCTGCTCCCCCTCGTAATTGACATCCTCTTCAGGTAAAGGGCTGAAATATATTGACAAGTCGTTCATGCTTCAAAACTATTGGAGAATCAAATACCAAAGTTTTTTTTAAAGAAAAGAAATAACCAAAGACACGTGGATAACTTAGCCCTGATCCAAAATAGCTTTTATATCTGGCTTGAAATACAAAGAAGACTTCATAACTTTGCCATCCGCTCTGTAAATAGGTTTTCCATTCTCATCCAGCTTACTCATATTCGAGCGTTGTATTTCTTGAAAAACAGCTGCTATTTTATGCTGTAAACCATGTTTTAAAATAGTTCCACATAGAATATAAAGTTGATCCCCTAATGCATCGGCAATTTCAACAAGATCTTCATTCTTTACGGCCTCTAGATACTCATCATTTTCTTCAGCCATAAGTCTATACCTGAGTTGCTGCTCTTCATGAGACAACTTAGCCGTAGGTTCACTTCGATTCTCAATTCCAAAGGCATCATGGAAGGCCTCTACATTCTCTATTGTTTCTTTTAATGTCATTTTATTTAAAATTTGAGTAGCTTCTGAAACTTTTCTTTGACTTTTTCAGCATTCGGCAATAATTCCATTTCAAGATCAGAATTCAAAGGAATAGCCGGAGTATCTATAGCACCTACGATTTCAATTGGCGCATCTAGATAATTAAAATTATCTCGTTGAATTCTACCTGCAAGACCTAATGTGAAATTACACTCAATCGATTCCTCGGTAACCAACAAAATTTTTCCGTGTTTCTGACAAAGTAAATTCATAGCGTCATGATCCATCGGATTTAACGAACGTAAATCTAATATCTCCGCATCATTCTCATGACCTTTTATTGCTTCTATAGACCAATAGACACCTCGCCCATAAGTTATAATACCGACAGTCCCTCCTTCACTTGCGCGATCCTCAGGAATCGACCGAACAAGACGGGCCTTTCCGATTGGTATCACATAGTCTGCACTAGGCTCAATAGACATAGACTCTTCGGTACCTTTAATTTTTGACCAATACAAACCTTTGTGTTCAAGAAGAACTACAGGATTTGGATCATAATATGCAGCTTTAAGTAGTCCCTTTAGGTCTGCACCAGTTGATGGGTAAACCACTTTTATCCCGCGAATATTAGTCAGCACGGATTCTACACTGGATGAGTGATAAGGACCACCTGAACCATAGGCTCCAATAGGTACACGAATTACACAGCTTACAGGCCATTTACCATTTGAAAGATAATAAGATCTCGATACTTCCGTAAACAACTGATTCAATCCAGGCCATATATAATCTGCAAACTGGACCTCAACAAAAGGTTTTAATCCTACTGCTGACATTCCAACTGTTGATCCAATAATAAATGCCTCTTGAATCGGGGTATTAAAAACACGATTGTCTCCAAATGTT
>JAKMFD010000105.1 GCA_022425625.1 Crocinitomicaceae bacterium
CCGTTGACCTGTATCACAACTCTATTGAAGTCTGTTCTCAATAAAGGATCACCAGTACCTGGGTTCAAGTTAATGTAGGGATCACTGCTAAAATTGAAGCTTATTTCTTGCCATTGATTTAAGGCAACACTTTTAATAATCTCACACTGACTTTCCCATGGCGCACCTAGTGTACCGTCTTGTAGTTTTAGAGATATTTGGTTGTTTTGATTTCCTGAAATGCCTGACGCAGGGATGAATATTTTTAATGTAAAAGTATGATTGTTAGTTAGGTCGAAATTTTCACTAACATCAAAACGAACATTTGCATATTGGCCACCGTAATCATTATATTGAAGAACAGTTGAAGAAGTGTTTATTCCTTGTACAAAAGGGTTTATGTATGAAGAATTCATGCTACAATCATCACCAAACCATGAGGTAATTGTTCCATTGCCCTCGAAATCATCTTGGACGTTTTGAATCTGAGAAAATGATGGAAATCCCAATAAAATTAAAAAAAGGCAAACGAGTCTTAGTTTCATATGATTTATTCTACAGTCAGTGTCAAAATTACACTTATTCGGCGTAAATGACAAAAAGAATAATCTATTCAATTTTCTCTAAAAATATCGCTTTTTAAGACAATTCAGTGGGCTTTGCAAACAATTAATTAGGCGATAATTCCGTTTTTTATGTATATTTAAATCATCCATTTTTATATGGTTTATAGAGACTTACCATTAATGATAAAACAAAAATTATGAGTGATTTCCCGTGGTTTAAATCCTACCCTTCTGAAGTTCCAAAAACAATAGAGCTAAATCGATACAATAACCTTGTAGAAATATTCGATCAATCTGTGAAAAGTTTTGGGGACAAAACCGCATATAAAAACATGGATGTTGAGCTAAGCTTCAATGAGGTCTCTGCTCACGTAGATGCCCTTGTGTGGCATCTTCAAAACAATACAAAACTAAAAAAAGGAGATCGAATTGCGCTTCAAATGCCTAATCTGCTTCAATTTCCAATAACCATTTTTGCTTGTTTAAAAGCGGGATTAGTAATTGTGAATACGAATCCGTTATATACTGCTGAAGAAATGCGCCACCAGTATAAAGACTCTGGAGCTAAAGCAATTATCATTTTGGAAAACTTTGCCTTCAATTTACAGGAGATTTTAGCTGATACGGAGATAGAAACAGTAATTACTACGACCATTGGTGATATGTTAGGTGGTTTGAAAGGGGCGATCACAAATTTTGTTGTTCGTAAAGTGAAAAAGATGGTACCCCCTTTTACTTTGCATGACACAACTCCATTAAAACAAATTTTTAAAGATTGTCAAGGGAAAAAAGGCACAGCAGTTACTATCAGTAAGGAAGATCATGCGTTCTTGCAATATACGGGTGGGACTACAGGCGTTTCAAAAGGTGCTACGCTCTCCCATGGAAACATTTGTGCTAATGTACAGCAGGTAGAGGCATGGATTGGTCATAAATTTGAAGAAGGTCAAGAAACGATCATTACTGCACTTCCGATGTATCATATATTTGCCCTTACTGCAAATTGTGTCGTGTTTTTTAGATACGGTGCAAAAAACGTTTTAATTACGAACCCAAGAGACATGAAAGGATTCTGTAAAGATCTTAAGAAAAATCCTTTTACATTTATCACTGGCGTCAATACACTTTTCAATGGGCTTCTCAATCAAGATGCTTTCCGCAGCCTAGACTTTAGCGAGCTTAAAATGGCTCTTGGTGGTGGAATGGCCGTTCAAGATGTTGTTGCAATTGAATGGGAAAAAGTTACAAATAGTCCGCTTCTTGAGGCTTATGGCCTGTCGGAAACCAGCCCTGCTGCCACCATCAACCCTGTTGGAGGATCCCATAAGACAGGATCAATAGGATTGCCATTGCCAAATACCGACATCAAGATTTTCGACGACAATAAAGTAGAGGTGCCACTTGGCGAAAAGGGCGAGATTGGTATCAAAGGCCCTCAGGTTATGCAAGGTTACTGGAATCGACCAGAAGAAACAGCAAATTGCATGCACGGAGATTACTTCCTCACGGGCGATGTAGGTGTTATAGATGAAGATGGATTTTTCAAAATCGTTGACCGAAAGAAAGAAATGGTCTTGGTTTCTGGTTTTAATGTATATCCTAGTGAAGTAGAAAAAGCAATCACTGAAAACCCCAAAGTATTAGAGGTTGGTGTTTGTGGTGGGAAGAATGACGACGGAACGGAATTTGTCCAAGCATTTGTGGTTAAAAAAGATGCCTCGTTGACAAAAGAAGAAGTAATTGCAACCTGTAGAGAGAATCTTACCAACTATAAAGTTCCTCGTGAGGTTCACTTTCGAGACGAACTACCTAAATCAAACGTCGGTAAAATTTTAAGACGATTGTTAAAATAATCCCTGAATATAAGTGCGTATTGATAAATATGTTTGGTGCGTTCGACTTTCCAAAACGAGGTCACTTGCCACCAAATTGGTTGCTAACAACAAAATAAAGCTCAACAATGCTGAGTGCAAACCGGCCAAAGAACTTGCGGTTGGAGACCTCCTGACTATTCAAAAAAACAATGCCTCTTTTAGTTTTAGAGTCAAAGCGCTGACAGAAAAAAGGCTTGGGGCCAAATTGGTCGCTGATTATATTGACGATGAAACCTCTGAGGAAGAAATAGAAAAATATAAAACATATCAAGTGGCCCAGCGCAATTACCGTGGTCGAGACCAAGGTAAACCATCAAAAAAAGACCGAAGAGAGCTAGATGATTTTCTAGAAGGATGGTAGTGAAAAAATCTTTTAAAAAAACCAAACATGAAAAATAACATTACTTCATTATTAGTGTCAGTTCTAATAATAATGGTTTCATGTGAAAAAGAATGCCTTTGTGATTCGGTAGTTTATGAAAGCACCTTCGAAACAAATTATGAGTGGATGGAAACTAGTAGGTCGCCTAGTGAGGGCTGCTCCATAGACACCTTATCAAGTAGTTTTTTGGATAATAATGGAAACATCTCCTATGTTCGGACGATTATCGAGTGTGATTCATGAATAACCCTTAATGATTGTTTCTAGAATTATTTATTATTACAAATAACTTCTATTAACTTTTCGCCAAAAGCCACCATTTTTTCCAATTCACTACTTTTTGCTGGTTTGATAGACTTGAATAGTATAATTGAATTTTCTGAACTCTCGATATGATAAATCTCCTCTTTTTCTAAAAATTCAATTAAGGGCTTGGAGAAAAACGACTTGATTAATTCGGGGTTTTCACCTGTTAGGTGATATTTTTTTGAAAATATAGGATGTTCTTTAAAATTAATGTCTCTTTCGTGAAAAGATAACACGCGATCAAAGAATTTGTCAAAAAACCCTTCGCCTTCCAAAACAAATGCAGGAATATTAAAAGGAAGATGAATTAGCTGCATAGTAGCAGAATTGGCCGAATCATAAACTTCTTTCGACATCATTGCACCCTCTTCAAAAATTACATCAAATACCTCCCAGTCTATTTTTTGATCAAGATGTTTATGTCCAATTATATTTTGTTTTGCCTCTAATGGTCTAGAATTGAAAAAGTTAAAATCATATAACTCGCTGGATTCTACTTGTTCTTCTTTAGTATAAGACCAACGATTATTTGCTGCTAAGATTTTAATATTCTGTTCTCTTGTTGAAGTTTTTTGAGGGGGTGGAATAATCAGACTTTTAAGGGCGTTCTTATGATTTGAGATGGCAATATGCCTTGTAAGCCCTGTTATCTGAACCCGCCCTCCGGTTCTTCTGTATTCGGTCCTAAATTCCATTAATTTTTCTTGAAATGTTAAATCCACTAGCCTTGTGCCTGATAAATCAATTCTTACAAGTGCTCCCGGAGGGATATTAGATATAAGCTTATCAATTTTAAGGATCCCTAGAAAATTTGCAATCCCCTTTATTTTTAAGTCGTAACTGCCATCAGGTTTTTTATTCAGTTTCGAGCCCAAATTATAAATCATTTTAAAAAATTGAGGAATAGGTACTCTTGCCAACATGATGTGAGTAATTAAAACTAAAAATAACCCGCCAAGTAAACCAGTAAGTAAATTGGTGTAAAGGGTTAAAATCATTGTAAAGATGAAAAAAATGAGTTGTTCTGAACCTTGTCTATATACTTGTTTAAAAACAGACGGAGATGCAAGTTTAAATCCGGTATAAACGAGCAAAATAGCAAACGCACAAAGAGGAACTTGTTTCATTATCGGACTTAAGGCGACAATTAAGAGTAACAAGAAAATAGCTTGATAGAAATTCGACCATTTCGTTTTAGCGCCATTATGAATATTAACAGTACTGCGAATAATTACAGCTATAACCGGCATCCCTCCCACAAAACCTGAAGCCATCGTGCTAAGTCCGATTCCGGTTAAATCCTTATTTAAATCAGTTTTTCTTTTGTAGGGGTCGATTTTGTCAACAGCTTTTGCAATAGCCAAAGATTCAATACTCGTAATGATTAAAATGGACATCACTATGGTCCAAAACTCAATGGTATCAATTTTTGCAAAATTAGGATGCATTATGGAGTCCATTATGTTGTCAGGAATCTCGAGTAATAGGGTAGGACCAACCTCATAAGATTTCCCCAAGAAATCAAGGGTGTTTTGGTCAAAAAAATTAAAGAGATAAACAAATGGAATAGATAGAGCAATTACCCAAATAGGAGCAGGAAAAAAATGAATGAACTTAAAATTTATTTTAGAGTGAAATAGTAATAATATTAATCCAGTCAATGAAATGAGCAAGACAAAGGGGTTTGCTTTTGGCAAAAGAATAATAGCATCAATTAAGTTTTGTACAATACTAGAACTGTCAGAATGTGTCCCTAAAGCAACATGAATTTGTTTAGCAAAAATAATTATTCCTATCGCAGCCAATATACCATGAATCACAGTAGAGTGAAACATATCCGCAAGTCGGCCTAATTTAAGAAGCCCTAAAATAGCCTGAATACCACCAGAAACAACCACTGCCCCTAAAACATAATTATATGCCTGACCAGTACCGTCATCCATTACCGTTATGCCAAATAGAATAACTGCAATAACTCCTTTGGCCGGACCATTAATGGAAACGTGACCACCACGATAAAGCGTCGTAACAATACCTCCAACAATTGCTGAAAGTATCCCAGACATTGCAGGCGCTCCTGCTGCAAGAGCAATACCCAATGAAAGAGGCAAGGCAATTAGGGATACACTAATTGCGGCAAGTGCATCTGTTTTCCAATTTTTTTTTAAACCGGACCAATTATTACTAGGTATTTCTTTTGTTTTTGGCAAGTGAAATAAATTTTTTAGTACTTACTCTACCGTAACGGACTTAGCTAAATTCCTCGGCTGATCCACATTACAATCACGCATGACTGCAATATAGTATGAAAGAATTTGAAACGGAACAGTTGCAATTAAAGGTACTAAATATTCATTCGTTTCTGGTATCTCGATATAATCGTCGGCAAACTGTTTAACTTGCTCATCTCCTTCAGTCACAATGGCTATAATTTTACCTTTTCGGGCCTTCACTTCTTGAATATTGCTAACTACTTTTTCATAAGATGGTCCTTTTGTTGCAATTACAAAAACCGGCATTTC
>JAKMFD010000133.1 GCA_022425625.1 Crocinitomicaceae bacterium
TGTGAGAATGTGTTTAATGTCTACGAAGAAGGTGGAGTCTACTCCGTAGCACTCACAGCATATGACGATAACGGATGCTTCAATGATGTAACCTATAATGATTTTATTACGGTGTATCAAACACCAATGGCTGCCATGAATATTGATCCAGCGGTCTTGTATCCGGATTTACCTACAACTTATATCTCGAATGAATCTGTAGGTGGAGATACCTTTGTTTGGAACATGGGAGATACCCCACTTGACTTTATGGGATTTGAGCCAGGGGCATATACATACAGTCCGAATGTAGCCGATACCTTCTATATCAGCTTATTAACCATTACAGATGAGGGATGTGTAGACTCAACGCAAGGCTTTGTGGCCTTTTTTAATGATCCTTTCCTTTACGCGCCAAATTCATTCACACCTGATGGTAATATTGTAAACGACTCGTGGTATCCTGTTTTCTCTAGTCCTGAATATGTGAAACGCTATAATTTGGACATCTACAACCGATGGGGGGAGCGTGTGTTTGAAACTACAGACCTCAATCAAGGTTGGGATGGAACCTATCAGGGAAGCCCAGTTCAAGATGGTACCTACACCTGGAAAATCAACTTCAGATGGTATGATCAAAGAGCCTTTGAGCTCACGGGGCATATCACGCTAATTAAATAAGCATACATTTTAAAGCCTAGGATTTAAACAGCTTAATAATTGGTACATAAATCTTTTTCATCTTTGCCCATTGCATCTGGATTTATACTTCCATTGCTCATTATAATTTCGGTTTTTTTCGTGCTCAGGTATAAAAAATAGATATGTGGAACTTTATACTGCAGATTTTTTTTGTTAGCAGATTTTATTTTTTTTCATTACGATAAAATGAACCTTTAGGTATTCCATTACAATAAACTTAAATTATTTAATCAGGATTCTTTACGTTGGTGTTTCCTAATTTTTTCATTTGATGTATCTTGTGAACTTCTTTAAAATAGCTTGGTATGAAAGATGAAAGGTTAAGAAATTTTTTAAAAGATGTTTTGGTATCTATGCCTTTAGATTGGTTGAATCTAACCACTCATCGCCTCGATATTTACGACGAATCTCGGGCTAAAACGCAATTTATAGACCAATTTTCTGAATTATATACTTCGGAATCCATACATAATGAGTCTTTACAAAAACTACCAACAGCCTTTGATTACATTCGATTGGGTCATCCATTGTCTTGTGTTTTAGAGTGGGCAATTGCTAAACAATACAATGTCGTCGCGGACCGAGTGATTACATTCTCCTCACAAACTATTCCTCTGATGGCAATTCTCAGAAAGAATGCTTTGGAAGGAAAAGCTACGCAAATCCTTTATGATGGGGAAATGCCAGCTGATTTTAACCAAGATATTATAGCTTCTGTGTACACCTATCAATGTGCTTTCAAAAAATTAGATACTGAAGCAATAATTCCTGAATTTGATGGAACCACAATTGTATTCTCCAATAAAAAAGAGCTTGATGACATTGACATAAGGCTTAACGTTGATTTTTTTGTCAATTATCAAGCCGGATTAGGTAGTGTTCTTTTGGTTATTGGCGCAGAAAATGAAAGTTATATTTCAGAGATACAACATGTTCGTAGGAGAGAGACAATAGCGATGACACCTGCAAACACATTAATTGTTCTTGAGGGTATGCTCGGTAAAAATAGTTGTAAGCCAATACAAAATGATGCTGATAAATTTAAGGTCTTGTCAGAAATTAAAGAAATTACAAATACTGAGGTTTTACCTATTGTAGCATCTAGCGGATTGTCTATTCAATATGCCATTATGATGGGGCTTATAGATGATGCTATCGAACAACATATGGATAAACCCATTAAAATAATCGTACCACCCAATTGTTATGGTGGAACCAACGATCAAGCGAGACGCGTTGCTGAAATTTTGGACAATGTTGAAGTTGTTGATCTTCCTGTGGATAGTGGGAGTGATATGGTACAAAGTATTGATAGAGTGCTGAGCGAAATTGCGGATATTGATGCAGTGCCATTTATCATTGCTGAAATACCTACCAATCCAAGGGTTGAAGTTCCTGACTTAATAAAACTAAAGGAGGTCCTTTCGAAACCTCGAAAAACAAAAAATGCTTCATCGGCTATCGACCCAGTATTTATTTTAGACCAAACGTTTTGTCCAAATATTCACTTCTTAGGAGAGGGAGCTCTTTTGTCTTCAGTTAGAGCAATCTCATATGCCAGTGGCTCCAAGTTTCCCAGTGGTGGTAGGTGCACGGCAGGTTATTGTGTTTCTAACACTGAAGCGAGTGCGCTTATGTCAAAGATTCAATTGCATTTATCGCTTTGTGACAATGAGGCGACGTCTGGTCAATACGCAATTCTTGCCAAGCAATTGCCTTCCATGAATCAAAGAATCCAAGACGCTTATCAAAACACCCACGAATTCGTGCGCTTCATTGAAAAAATATTGCCTGAGGCTAAAATAAATTTTGTTTCGGATGCGTTGGCAAAAGAAGGATTCACGCCATCTGTTTTTTCTTTAGACCTTCCAACGAAAGGGGAGAGTGATTTCGAAAGAGAGGCCTACAAGCGTGCGTTGAATCATAAACTCATCCAAGAGATGATTCAAAAGATTCCAAATGAAAGTAAATATTGTGTCAGTTACGGGCAGTTGAAAGGCTGTTATTGGACGATTCCAGCAACTTCCACACAAGGAACAACGAAGGAAGGTGACAAGGATTATATTGCCCGTGTTGCATTGTCTCCAAGTATGGATTTAGAAGCGCATAAAAAAGTATTCTCTGATTTTGTAAATGACTTAGATTAATTATTCGGCATGTCATTTAAGCTATTTTATTACATCAAAAGATTTAGTTATAATGCACTACCTGCAATGTATTTTGCAACAAACTATAAGCGTTTAAAAGCCTTTGAGTCAATTTGCGATAAGAAGGAATTAGCGTTGAGATTAGATTATTATATAAAGCAAAAAGCGTCATTTGTATTGCCTGATTCAGCACAAAAAAATGGAGCTTTCAAAAGAACTAAGGGAACCGATTACTATCTTGATTTGAAAGATTTTTTAAATCACTTCCCTAAAGATTTTTCATTTGTTCATCATTTTGGTGACAATACAGAAATCAAACAAGTCCCAACACTCATTAAGGCTAGAAAACTCAACATTAATAATGAAAACTCGATTCTATTTAAGCTCAATAAAAACCGTCATTTTCAGTGGGTAAATGATCGTAAAAAGTACAACGAAAAAGAGAACAAACTCGTTTGGCGCGGTGGTGCCTATCTGCCATTGAGAAAAGGATTTGTAAAGCTTTTTTACAATCATCCAAAATGTAATGTAGGTCAAACAAATAGCCCAAGTGAAGAAGTGCCATGGCAAAAGCCATATATGTCCATAAGCGAACAGCTCGAATATAAATTCATTTTTTGCCCCGAAGGAAATGACGTGGCAACGAACTTAAAATGGGTTATGTCATCAAATTCACTTTGTTTTATGCCAAAACCGACATGTGAGACTTGGTTTATGGAAGGTGTTTTGGAACCAGGAGTTCATTACGTCGAGATTGCCTCAGACTATAGTGATTTGGAGGAAAAGATTGATTATTATTCCACGCATATTTCTGAGGCGGAGGTTATCATTAAAAATGCACATAAGCATGTAAGTCGATTTCAAGATAAGGATATGGAGGATTTACTTTGCTTAAAGGTACTAGAGTCTTATTTTATCCAGAGTGGTCAGCTTAAGGTTTGATCAGTTCTGAGACCAGATTTAGTACCTTGTTTAGCTGCTGATCTTTTGACAAAAAGCTATTGTCTAAAACCAAAGCATCATCAACTTTTACAAGAGGACTTTCAGTTCTTGTTGAATCAACATGGTCTCTTTGGATAAGGTTTTCTTTTACCTCATCCATCGTCTGAGGAATGCCCTTCTCTTTAAGTTCATCAAAACGTCTTTTTACTCTGATGTCCACATTGGCAGTAACAAAAAGCTTAAGCTCAGCATTGGGAAATACTACGGAGCCAATATCTCGACCATCCATTACGATGCCTCCTAGACGGCCCATTTCTTGCTGCTGCTTTACCAGTTGAACCCGAACAGCTTTGATCGTAGCTACCTTAGATACAATTGCAGCCACATGTGCTTGTCGTATTTCCTCATCAATATTTTCATCGTTTAGAAATAAGCAGTTTTTGTCATCAATTAATCTGAAACTAAGTGTGAGCTGATCAATTACGCTATAAATACCTTTTAGGTCCATGTGTTCTTCAGAAACAAAACCCTTTCTGTAAAAGAAGAGAGCTGCCCCTCTATACATTGCGCCTGAATCAATAAAAGAATAGCCAAGTTGAGCTGCTACGGCTTTGGCTAGGGTGCTTTTGCCACATGCTGAAAAACCGTCAATAGCTATGGTGATTCTTTGCTTCATAAATTAAAATTACGCATTGCTAACGATAAATCAAGAAGAAAACACTTTTCTCAAAAATCGCCCTGTTTCATTGTCTTTCTCTTTTATGAGTTCTTCGGGAGTACCTTCAAATAAAATATAACCACCATTTTCTCCACCTTCAGGCCCTAGGTCTATGATGCGATCCGCACATTTGAGTACCTCTGTATTATGTTCAATAACAAGAATACTATGGCCTTGAAGAATGAGTGCGTTGAATGCGATAATTAACTTTTCTATGTCATGGAAATGAAGGCCCGTAGTAGGTTCATCAAAAATAAAAAGTGTTGCACCAAGTTTATTTCCTTTGGCTAAAAAAGAAGCCAGTTTTATTCTTTGTGCTTCTCCTCCGCTCATAGTGCTTGAAGATTGACCCAGTTTTAAATATCCAAGACCTACATCAACAAGGGGAGTTATTTTTTGTAAAATTTTTAATTCAAGCCGTTCTGGGTTTTCATTAAAAAATAATAATGCATCATCAAGACTCATTTCCAAGATGTCTTGAATTGTCTTGTTTTTGTAAAGGATATCTAAAGTTTCAGTTTTGTATCTTTTGCCTTTACAAGTCTCACATTCTAGATGGACATCGGCCATAAACTGCATACCAACTGTAATTGTTCCTTCTCCTTCACATTCTTCACATCTACCGCCTTGCACATTGAATGAGAAGAATCCTGGTTTGTAGCCTCTTGTCTTTGATAGTTTTTGTCGAGAAAAAAGTTCTCGGATTTCATCGAATGCTTTTACATAAGTTACCGGATTGCTTCGAGAAGACTTCCCAATAGGATTTTGATCTATGAATTCTATATGGTCAAGTGCATCTATTGATCCACTAATTTTTGTGTATGCACCTTGTGTATCATTGCTTATACCCTTTATTTTTCGCAGGGCAGGGTAGAGTATATCACCGATCAAGCTGGACTTTCCTGATCCGGAAACTCCGGTTACGCAGGTTAAGCAATTTAAAGGAATGTCAACATTTAAGTTTTTTAGATTGAATTGTTGAGCACCTTGAATAGTGATTTTGTTTTTTGATTTTCTTCGTTTTTTTGGAATGCCAATACTTTCTTTTCCTGACAGATAGGCTCCGGTTAAACTATGTTTTGATTTAAAGAGCTGTTTAAAAGACCCATTAAAGATAATTTCTCCACCAAAAATACCAGCCTTGGGTCCGATATCTATTATTCTATCGGCGGCCCTCATTATTTCTTCTTCGTGCTCAACGACGACGACAGTATTCCCAAGGTTCTGGAGGCTTTTTAACACATGTATGAGGTTTTCAGTGTCTTTTGGGTGTAATCCTATAGATGGCTCATCTAAAATGTAAATAGAGCCAACCAATGCACTTCCAAGTGATGTGGCTAAGTGTATTCTTTGAGACTCACCACCAGACAGGGTGTTGGATTGTCTATTTAAGGTTAAATAACCCAGGCCAACATCGCATAAATAAGTCAATCGATTGATGATTTCTGGCAATATGCGTTTCGTGATGCTTGAATCATTAAAATCGTCATCTATTTTTTTAAAAAATTCTAGACATCGGTTAACAGGCATCAGAACGAGATCCTGGATTGATTTGTTATTTATTTTCACGAAACCGGCATCCCCACGAAGTCTTGTCCCATTGCATTCGCTGCAGTTTGTTCTCCCACGGTATCTCGAAAGTAAAACGCGATATTGAATCTTATAGGTTTTCTTTTCTACTTCCTTAAAAAACTTATGAAGCCCTTTAAAATGCTTATTTCCCTCCCAAAGTAAGTTATATTCTGCCTGCGATAAATCATGAATTGGTCTGTGAATTGGGAAATCAAATGATTCCGCCGCATAAATCAGTTTGTTTAGGTGTTTTCCCATAACTTCCCCTCGCCAGGGTGCTATTGCACCTTCATACACGCTGAGTGAAGTGTCTGGTATGACGAGTTTTTCGTCAATACCCAAAACTTTGCCAAAACCTTCGCAGGTTTTGCAGGCTCCAAAAGGATTATTAAATGCAAAAAAGTGAAGATTGGGTTCTTGGAAGGTAACACCATTAGATTCGAATCTTTTAGAAAAGGAGGTTGTTTCATTTGTGATCGGGTCAAGTATAATACAGAATCCATCTCCTTCATCAAAAGCCATGTCTATTGAATCTGCAAAACGACCCAGGTTACTCTCTTCACTAAAGTCACAAACGATTCGGTCAATAACTAAATAGGGAACATCATTTTTCTTAAACTTATAAGTGTTCAAGTTAATAAACTTATTATTTAAGTGTAATCTTTTAAAACCTTGTTTATTAAGTATTTCTATTTTATTTAAATCAATATTTTTTAGTGGTGAAAGTATCGCTATTTTTTGATTGCTTGCAAAGGTTTTAAGGTGATTAATTACATCACCAGTATTTTGTTTAATCACGGGTTTATTCGTGGAAGGATCAAATGTGACACCTGTTCTCGCATACAATAATTTGAGATAATCATAGATTTCAGTAGTGGTTCCAATGGTAGACCTCGGATTGTTTGAGGTCACCTTTTGTTGAATTGCGATTGATGGTGCAATTCCCTTCATTGAATCCATATCGGGTTTGTCTAGTTTTCCCAAAAATTGTCTAGCATAGGAGGACATGCTTTCTATGAATCTCCTTTGACCTTCGGCAAAAAGGGTATCAAAGGCTAAAGAGGTTTTACCCGATCCGGAGACACCTGTAATTACAGTGAATGACCCATGCGGAATTTCCACATCTATATTCTTAAGATTGTGGACCCGAGCGCCCTTTATAACAATAGAATCCCTCATACTACAAAAATAACAGATGGATAGCAAAGGGGTTCATTAGTCGCAAAATTATTATACGTATTTTTGGTTAAAACTATCAAATATGACCGAAAATACTAGGCCTCCAAAGTTTATAGAATCATTGATTCCTATTGTTGCACTCATTGCATTATTGGCTTTTAATGTCTTTGTATTTAAGGATAATGCGACTGGGGGGCCTAATCAAATTGCTTTACTATTTGCTGCTGTTATTGCTGCATCTATTGGTATTCGTCAAGGTTTTTCATGGAGTGTTTTACAAGGTGGAATGATTGAGAGTATTAAGTCCGCTTTGGGTGCCGTTTTAATTTTATTAATAATCGGTGCTTTGAGTGGCACGTGGATGATTTCAGGTGTTGTTCCCACAATGATTTATTATGGTTTAGATATATTGAATCCTAGTTTTTTCTTGGTTGCGACCTGCGTAATTTGTGCTATTGTGGCATTGGCAACAGGAAGTTCCTGGAGCACCATAGCTACTGTTGGAATAGCTCTTCTAGGCATCGGAAGTGTTATGGGTATTAGTGAAGGAATGATTGCAGGAGCAATTATATCAGGCG
>JAKMFD010000157.1 GCA_022425625.1 Crocinitomicaceae bacterium
GAGGCTTTGACGTTTCTAGACTCGTAAAATGACACCGAACTTGATTTAGATGGAAAAACAATGGCCGTAGAAAGAAATAAAGGTGTAATTAGGAAAGAGAGACTATATGCAGCAATGCTTACTAATAGTGTAAATCCAATTACGATCTTGCGTCGCCTAAATAAGAAGGCTAATAATTTCTCTCGTTCTTCATTTAAATTTAACTCTTGATTTTCCATAGATGACTTTTGCGGTTACGAAAATAGAACATATAAACACAAGTAAAACTTATATTTTAAGAATTTATTTGATTTTGTTTGAAGAGAGAATCAGTTTTTTTAATGCATGCACGTCAATTAAGGACAACCCGAAAATCAAGATGGACCCCACTATAATTTGAAGCAGTATTAGGTATGAAGAATTTTCAAGCCAGATGCTCAGGGCGAATAACCCTGCAGCAAGTCCGGCTAACTTAAGTATCCCAATCGCTTTTTTAGGGATGTTGAATTTATACACACAAAAGAGAAATTGAGCAATAGCAGTAACGCCTTGTGTCCCAAAAGTCGCAATGGCCGCGCCTAATGCGCCATAAATTGGTATTAAAATGAGATTTATAGTAATATTTGCAATAATCCCAATTGCAGAGATGCTATTAAGGATTTTCAAGTCTCCATTTGCCGTTAATAGCGTACCAAAAATAAAATTCATACCAATCGGAAAGAAACCAAGCATCAAAAATTGAAAAGGCCCGATGGCATCAGTAATATCAACGTATATCCAACCAAGAATTAATTCGGCATTAAAAACGGTCACAAAAATAATGATTACCGTGCCTCCTAAAAGTAAATTTGCAGAGGCTTTAACCAAATCCAAAACAACTGAAAGAGAGGTTTTTAGTTGCCTTGAAAATATTGGAAAGAGCAAACCTGCAAAGATCATCCCAAACATGAATAGTGCGTCTAGTAGACGAAAGCCTTGGGCATAAACGCCGGCCTCATATGCGCCATTCGGATGAATTCTTTCGAGCATAACGCCGTCTATTCTCGTGTACAACAACATTAGGACAATTAACAAGGCATATGGCCAGCTTTTTTTGACAAGATCCATACCAAATGAGAAATCCCATTTTAAGTAAGGGCGTTCTATATGTTTTAATAATAATGCAAGCCCAACAATTAGAGAGGTCGCGTAACAAAAGGTTTGAATCCAAATGAATTCCTCAATTTTAATTTGTGATGGTGCAAGTGATGTAAACAACCAAATACCCCCTACAAGAATCAAAAGGAAACGGTCAAGAATGGAGATGAAGGCATCTGTTTTGAAAAAATGAAACCCTGCAAAATGACTTCTTAAATATGCAATGCTCAACACTAAGAATTGATTAAGAATTAGAAAGCTCAGCAGGTATAAAGGCTTTCCTGAATAACCTAGAAAGAGTGCTAAACCAAATGTAAAAGCTGAGTAAACAGTAAACAGAACTAACCTAAAGGAAAAGACTTTACCAAAATATTTTTTGATTTTCTCGGGGTCTTGAGCTAAGTTTTTAGTAGTAAAATTATTGATCCCTAGGTCGAGAAGGGTATTAAAAAGAACAGAAAGGTTGAGCAAAGAAAAATATAAACCATAGCTTTCAGGGCCAACGCGATTTTGAACGGTAGCATCAATTCCAAATAGTGCAATAGGCTTGACGAGTAGGTTCAGAAGAACCATCAAAATCAAATTTGAAAAAAAAACTCTTTGCATATTATTGCTTGACAAGGAGTTTAAATCCAATACCGTGAACATTCATTATTTCGATATTAGAATCCTCCTTTAGCAATTTACGTAATTTGGCGATGTAGACGTCCATACTTCTCCCATTAAAATAATTATCATCCCCCCAAACCGCTCTTAAAGCCGCTTGTCTGTCAAGTAGTTCGTTTTGATTTTTAACAAGTAGTCTGAGCAGAAGATTTTCTTTAGTGGTTAGTTTTTTGGGTCCGTCTGAAAGGTGAAGAATACGAAGCTCTGGTTCATAAAAGATTGCGCCAACCTTTACTTTTTGCCCGACATTTTTACTTTTTATTTGTGTTCTGTTTAAAATAGCCTTCATTCTGGCTAAAAGCTCTTCCATTGAAAATGGTTTTGTGAGGTAGTCATCAGCACCTAGCTCAAAGCCTTTCAGTTTATCATCACTCATTGCCTTTGCTGTTAGGAAAAGTATGGGTATGTTTTTATCAAGCTCTCTCACTTCTTTTGCCAGAGTAAATCCATCCATTTCAGGCATCATTACGTCTAAGATCATAAACTCAAAATCGTTTTTAGGATCATTAAAAAGGTCGTAGGCCTGTCTACCATTTTTTGCAAGAACGGCTTCAAATCCTTTGTTTTTAAGATAAGTCCAGAGTAATTGGCCTAGATTATCATCATCTTCAGCAAGTAATATTTTTGTTTTTGAATCTGTCATATGTTCATTTTAATCTCAAAAGTCGTACCCTTTCCAAAAGTGCTCTTGACGTTTAACTGCCAACCGTAACCATCGCATACTTTTTTGACATAATTCAACCCTAAACCAAAACCTTTGACATCATGAATATTCCCGGTAGGAACGCGGTATAGGTTGTCAAAGATTTTATTAAGGTGCTCTTTTTTTATGCCAATACCTTTATCTGAGAGGGTTAGAACGACAGATTCAGCATTTTGTTTTAGTGCAAGCTTTATTTCTGCGGGTTCAAGACTGTACTTTATGGCATTATCTAATAGATTCGCAATTACGCTTCTAAGGTGTGATTCCTGGGCTTGAATTTCAATTAAACCCTCATCATATTCAAAGTCTATTTTATACTTTCCTGTGTCTACTCTAAACTTTGCATTATTTATAACGCGTTCACAAAGAGGTACAAGTTGAATGGGTCCACCTTCCCAAATAAGGTCCTTTTTTTCAAGCAATGAGTTTTGAAGAATGTTTTCTACTAAATTTTCAAGTCTTTTATTTTCTTGCTGAATCATATTTAGATAAGGTCCAATTTGGGCAATTTTTTCTGGCCCAAGAACATCTGGGTCTTTGAGCGCTTCGCATGCTAGAGAAATAGTGGATATCGGCGTCTTGAATTCATGGGTCATATTAGAAACAAGACCTGCCTTCAGCTCTGAAAGCTTTTTTTGTTCAACAATCGTCTTAATCATAAAAACTAATGCTGCTAAAACGATACAAACCACTAAAACTGAACCGAAAATAGAGCCTTTCATTTCTTTAATTAGAAATTGATTCTGCTTCGGAAAGTTAAGCTGAAGATATAGAGTCTCGTTTATAGGGTTGCTAGGAAAAAGCTTTACTTTCTCAAAGGAAGGGTTTACCTTCATTTCTCTGTACTTATCTGTCGACTCTTCAAATGATACAGCCTCATTATTAGCATCGAAAATGCAAAAGGTAAAGTCCTCGGGGAGCCTTTCTTTTTTTATTTCGAATGAGATAATGGAGTCCAAAAAGATGGCGTCTATTCTTTCTTGTGGGCTTTTTAATACATTATCTTTGAAAGCTTCCAGCATCATCTCATTTATATATTTCGCTTTTTTAAAGATTTGCTGAACAGCTTGCTGATTTAGCTGGAGGGATAATGATGAAGAGTCTCTCCCGGGCAGAATACTAGCTTCTTTGCTAAAAACATCTTTTATTTCTTGGAAGTTTTTTGCCAAAACCTTTTGTTCTGTTGTTACCCCTGTTAATGAGTCATATGCTTGTCCACGGATCACTAGATATTTTTCTCTTTTTCCGTTGTTGGCAATAAGCGTGTCGCTGACGCTGACAGATGCATTTGAAGAAGTGAGTGACTGGAATTCAGATTTTAAAATATCTTGGTATTGGACGCTAAAATCCTTATTGATAATTTGCATATACCTTTTGTAATCTTCAGCCTTTTCATGCTTAAATGCAATTTGATTTTGAAAAGCTAAAATTTCAGAGGATAGCTCTTTTTTCTTCTGATCATATTTGCTGTAGAGCTGAAATGATTGCACAACCAATAGGCTCAGCATAGATAAGGCAAGTAATATTAGTGCGAGATTGATTTGTTTTGTTCTCATCAGATGCAACGAATCTAAATAAAATCAAGTCATTGCAAAAGAAATGTTAACCATTTTTAACATGCTAAAGAAAGACTCATTGCGCTTTATATAAGTCGAGGGGTTTCTTTATGAGGTCAATTGATTAATTTTGTTCACAATAATTTACCGACTATGATTGAAATTCAACGTATCAGAGAGCAAAAAGATGAGGTTCTAAATGGGCTTTCAAAAAGGAATATTGATGCGACAAAGGAAGTAGAACAAATTTTAATCCTTGATAAAGAGTGGAGAGGCCAAAAGACAGCTTTACAAAACCTAGAGGCAGAGCTGAATATGATATCTAAACAAATAGGGCAATTATTTAGTACAGGAAAAAAAGAGGAAGCGCAAGAAATGAAGGCAAAGACCATTGAGCTTAAAACCGCAGTTCAGACAGTTAAAAAAACTGAAGAAGGTCTTGAAAGCGAGATAAAATCATTATTGTATGCGTTGCCTAATGTCTGCACGTCAGATGTGCCCAAGGGTAAAGATGAATCGGCTAATGAAATTATAGAAGAACATGGTACAAGCCCATCACAAGAGACTGCCAAAACACCACATTGGGATTTGGCAAAAACCTATAATCTAATAGATTTTGAGCTAGGTGTGAAAGTTAGCGGTGCTGGTTTTCCATTCTATCGTGGTCAAGGTGCCCGCCTGCAAAGAGCACTGGTCTCCTTTTTCCTAGACGAAGCCTCAAATGCTGGTTATGAGGAATATATTTCTCCTTTAATGGTAAATGAAAACAGTGGTAAAGGAACGGGGCAGCTACCCGATAAAGAAGGTCAGATGTACTATATTCCTGCAGATGATTTATATATGATTCCAACAGCAGAAGTTCCGTTAACAAATATTTATCGGGATGTACTACTTCCAGATGCTAATTTTTCAATCAAACTCACGGGGCACACGCCATGCTTTAGAAGAGAGGCGGGGTCTTATGGTAAAGATGTGCGTGGATTAAATAGATTGCACCAATTTGAAAAAGTTGAAATTGTAAGAATAGAAACTCCAGACAATGCAGAAAGTGCTTTACAGGAAATGATCCGCCACGTAAAAAAGCTTTTGGATGCATTAGGTTTGCAATATCGTGTATTGAGGTTGTGTGGAGGAGACACCGGGTTTGCCGCGGCAATAACTTATGATTTTGAAGTTTATTCTGCTGCACAAGACAAATGGTTGGAGGTAAGTTCGGTTTCGCGATTCGACACATTTCAGTCAAATCGATTAAAGCTTCGTTTTAAGGATGAAAATAAAAAATCTCGACTTTGTCATACATTAAATGGGTCCGCCTTAGCACTGCCAAGAGTAATGGCAGCCCTTCTAGAAAACAACCAATGCGAAGAAGGGATTAAAATACCTGACTGTCTTACTCGTTATACTGGGTTTGATATGATAACGAAAAAGGGATAAATTAATTTATGTTTAAAGTGTTTTTTTTAACAGTACTGTTGTTATGCTCTTGTTCAGATATAGGGAAGGAGGCAAAGCTTTCTAAAATTAAAGCATTACAATCTAAACTGTCCAAAAACAAAAAGTCATTTGAAGCAATGAAGGTTGACACTTTATTTATTATGAATCAACGTTCAAGTGATTTAGAAAGAAAGCTTAAGCAGAATTATAAGTCGGACTCCGTAGATTTAAATTTAGGCCGTAGAATAGATGCTTACAAACGAATGCGTCGGATGTTTGGTCCATTAGGTGCACTTGGCACCAAATTAAGTAATGCTTTTAATGAAGAGAGCCTTCAACTTCAGCATCTTTATTATGATGTAGAAAATGGTTTTGGGCCAAGAGATAAATACGATGAATACATTCGACTTGAAAATAAGAAATGTGGTCAAATCTCTATTTTGTTAGCAGACTATTTGAGAATCAAAACCGAAGCATTTGAAATATATACTGACGAGCATCGTTTTGTAGTCGATTTCGTCCAACAAATTTTAAAGAAAGAATGAGGGCTCCCGTCGTCATATTTTTTTTACTCTTTGTTGTCACAGCATTCACCCAGGTTGACTCAGACATTCAACTTGCCGAGCATTACTACGCTCAAGGAGAGTTTGAAAAAGCACGGGGATATTATGAAGCACTCTATAAAAAAAATCCCAGTAAGATATATTTAAATCGACTTGTCAATTGCTTCGAAGCAGAGGGAGATGAAAAACAAGCTGAAAGAATTTTGAAAAAAGCAGCAGCTAGCGCCCCATCTGATTTAGATCTTAAGCTGTTATTAGCGGATTTTTATGAAGAGCACAATGCGGACTTAAAAGCAAAGAAGATCTATGAAGCTTTGCTTGACAATTACATCACTAATGCATCCAAAGGCATTTCACTCTTCAATGCTTTTTTAGCACAGTCAAAAACAGATTTTGCTCAGCGCTCATTGAACATCTCAAAAAAACAGTTTAAAAACTACCCGTTTAATTTTCAAGAAGCTGATTTGTACGCCCAAACAAATAAGAACCCTGAAATGGTGGAGTCCTATTTAAGCCTTTTGGATAAGCATCAATATTATGATGAGGCAGTTAAAAAAGCCTTAATACGAAGATTAGATTTAAGCTCTGAGTTGACCTCAGATTTTAAACTGCTGAAACAAGCTCTTTTCTTGAGGGCTCAAAAAGTAAATACGGATGTTGTTTTTGCAGAACTTTTGATTTGGATGTATATGCAAGTTGATAATTTCGCTGGTGTCTATGCTCAGGTTCTAAGTGTTGACCTTAGGTCAAAAGCAAATGGCATGAGGCTATATGCCTTTGCCATGACTTGTACGGAAAACAAAGATTTTGCCACCGCCTTACGGGCATTTCAGGAAGCAAGGGAAATAACTACAGACCAAGAGCTTCAGTTTCGCTGCTTAAAAGGGATCCTCCATGTAGGTTATATTCAAATAACGGCGCTAAAAAAATATACGCAAGAAGATCTTGATGCGGTCCTAAAAAACTATGATCTTGCTATTGAATCGATGGGACGCATTACTTCTGGTACATTACAGATATTAAAGGAGTATGCTGAACTTCTTGCCTATTATGCAGGTGAAAAGGATGCTGCTTTGCTATTGCTAAAAAACGCTTCTTCATCAGCAACATTAACGGCAATTATGAAATCTGAATTAAAGATGCTTCAGGCTGATATTGAATTACTGAAAGGCAATGTTTGGGACGCCTCCTTGCTGTACATGCAGATAAGTGAAGATTTCAATTATGAAACGATCGGCAATCGCGCAAAATTTAAAAGTGCTCGGATTTTTTATTACGAAGGAGAGTTTGATTTTGCTCAATCTCAATTAGATGTTTTAAAACAGTCTACTTCAAAATTATTAGCCAATGACGCCTTAGAGCTTTCAATAATGATTACGGATAATTACGGACTTGATTCAAATTATATCGCCATGGCTTGGTTTTCAAAAGCCGATTTATTTGTAGAGCAATTGCAATTTTCAGATGCCTTCGCGCTATTTGATAGCATTCAGGAGAACTATCCATTTCACTCTTTAGCAGATGAGATTCTATTTAAAAGAGCTCGGGCAATGGAGCTTCAAGGCGAATGGAATAAAGCACTTGGTTATTATGAGGACATTATAAAATTCCATGAAAATGATATTTTGGCAGACAATGCTACATTCAAATCTGCTGAATTATTAGAAGAGAAGCTCGGGTCTGAAAACGCAGCACTTGAGCGTTATAAACAACTGCTATTAAAACACCCTGGAAGCTTGTATGCACATGAAACAAGAAAACGCATTAGGCGTCTTCGAGGCGAAGACACAAAAATAGAAGAAGAGTTTTAAGCCTATTTAGGCATATCTCTTGTGAAAGAAGGGATACCCGTTACATCCATTCCAGTAATCAATAAGTGAATATCATGTGTGCCTTCATAGGTCACAACTGACTCCAGGTTAGCCATGTGTCTCATCATTGAGTACTCACTAGTGATTCCCATCCCACCGTGTATCTGTCTTGCTTCTCTAGCTATGTTTAAGGCAATTTCGACATTATTTCTTTTTGCCATTGAAATTTGGCTAGTTGTGGCTTTCCCTTCATTTCTCAGTTGCCCAAGGCGGAAGGTAAGAAGTTGTGCCTTTGTAATTTCAGTTATCATTTCGGCAAGCTTTTTTTGAATCAATTGAAAGCTTCCGATAGGTACATCAAACTGCGTTCTTTCTTTAGAGTATCTTAAAGCTTGATCGTAACAGTCCATGGCAGCGCCTAAAGCACCCCAAGCAATGCCATATCTTGCAGAGTCTAAACAACTTAATGGCGCGCCTAGTCCTGATCTTCCTGGCAAAATATTTGATTTTGGAATACGTACATTGTCAAAAATAAGCTCTCCCGTAGAGGATGCCCTTAAAGAAAGCTTGCCATGCATTTCTGGAGTCGTGAAGCCATCCATGCCTCTTTCTACAAGTACACCATGTATCCTTCCTTCTTCGTTTTTAGCCCAAACTACAGCAACTTCAGCAAAAGGAGCATTAGAGATCCACATTTTCGCGCCATTTAAAATAATATCGTCGCCATCCTCTTTGTAATTTGTAATCATTCCTCCCGGATTGGAACCATAGTCAGGTTCTGTCAAACCAAAACAACCTAGCATTTCTCCAGAGGCAAGTTTTGGCAGGAATTTTTGCTTGTGCGCTTCACTCCCGTATTTCCATATAGGGTACATTACGAGCGAAGATTGAACAGATGCTGTGGAGCGTAAGCCCGAATCACAACGCTCTAGTTCTTGCATGATAATACCATAAGAAATTTGATCTAGTCCAGGACCTCCATACTTCTCGGGGATATATGGGCCAAAAGCCCCTATTTCACCAAGACCCGGTACTAAGTGTTTTGGAAATACCGCTTTCTCATAACAATCGTCAATGATAGGAGATACTTCTTTCTTCACCCATGCACGAGCTGCGTCACGAACTAACTTATGTTCATCTGAATAGAGTTCATCTAAATCATAATAATCTGGGTGTGTGTACTGATCCGTTTTCATATACTATTGTTTTTTAACAGTGCAAAATTAACAAATATCTGAGGGCTTTCTTCTTATTTTCTATTTAATTTTGAAGACGTTATATGTATCATTTTCACCAATTCTATATCGCCCTTGAGCTCTTCCCACGAGAAGTTGTGGTGAAAAACACATTACTGGCTTTAGTTTTAGTTTGTTTTGGTTTTGTTGGCTTGTCACGTTTGAGTTGCCCTAATTTATTCTCAATTGTTTACAGAAATTATTTTTCTAAAAAGGTTTATGATTCAACGTTAAATGATTCTGAGAAAATATCTCCATTTGCAAATGCCCTACTCATTTTAAATTTAATCATAACTCTAAACGTTTGTCTTGTGTCTTTGGTTCATTCTAGTTTAGAAGCTGAATTTTTAATACAAATAACCTTTACAGTTTCACTGATGTATTTATTCTTTTCATTTGTAAGCCACCGACTTGTTGCTTTCATTTTTGGGGAGAAGTACTTTGGAAAAACAATAGGCATGTACACCCAACAGGTATTTAATTTTTCTGGTCTGTTATTGTTAGTTCTAGCCTTATTGGTTTTATTAAATGATGCGTACAAAGAGGTTATTCAATACCTTGTATATTTCGTTCTTTTTTGTTTGCCTTTTGCCAAAGTTTTAAAGGGTCTTCAGTATGCTAAAGTAAATAATTACAGGTGGTTATATATAATTTTGTATCTTTGCACTCTCGAAATAATGCCTATTCTTTTATTAGGGCACTATTTCGTTGGTAAAATATGATTATTGAACCCTTGATAAAATAATAGTTTTGGCCATTAAAACAATCCTTGTCTCACAACCAAAGCCAGAGAATGACCGCTCCCCATATTTTGATATGGCTGAGAAACACGGTCTCAAAATCGATTTCCGTCCTTTTATTAAAGTGGAAGGTGTAACTGCAAGTGAATTTAGAAATCAACGAATCAATTTAGCAGATTATACGGCAGTATTATTAACATCGAAAGTTGCAGCAGATCATTTTTTTCGCATCGCAGAGGAAACTCGATTTGAAGTGCCGGATAGCATGAAGTACTTTTGTATTTCTGAAGCCGTTGCGTTGTACCTTCAGAAATATGTGGCGTATAGAAAAAGAAAAATATTTTTTGGCAAGCAAAGAATTCACGATTTGATGGATGTGCTAAAAAAACACAAATCGGAGAAAATACTTTTACCTTGTACTGACATCTTAAGGGACGTGATTCCAAATACGTTATCAGAAAACAATATTAAATTTAATAAGGCTGTCTTATATAGAACTGTTGCGGCAGATCTTTCTGATCTTGAAAATGTCTTTTATGATATACTTGTTTTCTTTAGCCCTGGTGGAATAGAATCCTTGTTTAAAAACTTCCCAGACTTTAAACAAAACAAAACACTTATTGCTGCATTTGGCGCTACCACGGCAACAGCAGCCATAAAGAACGGTTTGGAACCCAACATTCGTGCACCACATCCGAAAGCACCTTCAATGGTTGGTGCAATTGAGCTTTTTATAAAAGAAGCCCTTAAGCAAAAGGTCGGCTAAACGCTTTTAAAAGCGTTATGGTAAACCCTTAATCCAAGGGATAACATTTAAGTTGATGCTTTTTTCATCAACATCCCATTTAAGGTTTCTTTTAGCTATATGATATAGCCGGACAAATACTTCATACTAATCTGTTCTTTTAATTTCTGTAATTAATAAGATGTACCATTACGGGTCTGTATAAATTGGTGGTGGAATTAAAATAACGTATCTTTAGCTCGATTTAATATTATTTAAAAAACAATACATTATGAAAAAATTATTACTCTGTGGGTCCCTGCTTTTTGCAGGTGCTGCATTTTCACAAGTGCTATTCGAAGATTTTGAAGGAGCCACTCCAGCGCTTCCAACTGGTTGGACTTCATCTGCGGCAACTGCCGGTGGCGAATTTTATACTGGTGATGCGGGAGATGCTAATGCTGCGGCTTATTGGCCTGTAATCGGCGGAACAACCTTCGCAATGGCGAACGATGACGTTTGTAACTGTGACATGACAAATGCGATTTTAACC
>JAKMFD010000158.1 GCA_022425625.1 Crocinitomicaceae bacterium
CCCCTGTCGTTGTCTTGAATGGCTCCAGCGACAATTTCACTAGCTGAGGCAGACGCAGCATTAATTAAAATAGCCAATTCAGTATTTTCTAACATTCCGCCTGAGCTTGAGTAAAAAATTTGTTCAGGCGAATTTTCACCTTCAGTACTTACTATTTTCAACCCTTCCTTTAAGAATTCATCAGCAATTTCAACGGCCCCTTGTAGAACCCCACCACCATTATACCTAAGGTCTAAAATAAGCTTCTTCATTCCCTTTCTTTGAAGTGATATTGCTGCCATTCTAAATTCTCGAGATGTGGGAACGGAGAATTTATCAATTTTGATATAGCCAATATTTTCATTAACCATATGTGCAGAGACGACCGAAAGAATTGGAATAGTTCCTCTTCTGATTTTGAATGGTAGTAATTTACCATAGCGGTTCACAGTGACGTTCACATATGTGCCCGTTTCTCCTTTAAGCTTTTTCATTATTTCTGCATTGGTGATACCCACGCCTGCAGCATTTTTCTTTTCAATTGATACTATTTGATCCCCAGCGCGTAAACCCACACTCTCGGATGGAGAGCCTGGAATAACATCTGAAACACAGATAGTATCTCTTAATTTGAAGAAACGAATCCCAACACCTCCAAAATTCCCATCAATTGATTCTGCAAGTGCTTTCATCTCCTCTGCAGGAATGTAGTTGCTATGCGGATCCAGTTTGTGTAGCATTTCTACTATGGTTTCATCAAATATTTGTTCTGTATTAACAGAATCAACATACTTTTCATTTAATAGGGTGAGTACATCTTCGAGTTTTTGGAGCTCTGGTGATTTTGATTTGAACGCAAAAGGATTCCAAAGCAAAAAAGAGATGCCAAATCCAATACATATGGAGATCGATATGATAAGTGGTAAGCGTGAAGTATGGTTCGAATTAGTCATCAATATGGGCAATATTTAATACCTGTACTCCAGCATTTTTTAAAAAATCAATTCCAGCGGGGTCTTTGTAGGCCTCTTGATAAACCACTCTTGAAATACCGGATTGAAGCACAAGTTTGCTACAATCTCTACAAGGAGAATGTGTGAGGTATAATGTCGCCCCTTTACAGTTATTAGTTGACTTTGCTACCTTCAGAATAGCATTGGCTTCAGCATGTAAAACATACCAATGGGTGAGGCCTTCCTCATTTTCACAGCAATTGTCAAACCCAGCGGGTGTCCCATTAAAACCATCAGATATAATAATCTCATCTTTAACAATAATGGCCCCTACTTGCTTTCTTGTACATTGTGAGAGCTTGGCCCAACTTAGCGCTAATCTCAAATAGGCTTTGTCGTATTTATGTTGTTTTGTCGTTGCTGAATCCATAGGTTTTACAAAAATAGTCAATTATCACACGGTAAAATTGACATAAAAGGTGAAATATTATTGCTTTCGATTCTGTAAAATCATAAAATATTTATAAATTTGACGCCCGTTGAACAAAGGTTCAGCGTAATTGACATAAGCGAGAGTAGCTCAGTTGGTAGAGCACAACCTTGCCAAGGTTGGGGTCGCGGGTTCGAATCCCGTCTCCCGCTCATTTTTCTACCGTCCTTGATAAAGGACAAATGCTCGAGTGGTGGAATTGGTAGACACGCCGGACTTAAAATCCTGTGCTCTTTGGGGCGTGCGGGTTCAAGTCCCGCCTCGAGTACAAAGCCCCACAGTCCGTGGGGCTTTTTTTATCTCTGAACACTTGTGAGTGGGCTTCCACCTCTCACTCGTATTAAAGCCCTGGTTTACACGACCGGGGTTTTTTTGTATTTGTAGGAGCTGTTTTTATCAAAGAAAACTACCATAAAAAAGCCACTCGTTAAAGTGGCTCTAAATTCTTACTATTGTTTCATTAGTTCGTCTAAAAAGACACTTGTTATTACAACCTAGTTATAATAAATTTGCTTTATGGGAATAGTCAGGAAAACACAATCCGTCAAAAAAATTTTGAGTGAATTTCAAAAAGCACCAAAGGCATTATCTACTTTAGATTTAATTGATCGGCTCAAAGAAGATTATAATAAAACTACAATATATCGTGTTTTAGATCGGCTTGAAGATGATGGCGTTTTACACTCATTTCAGGGCCACAATGGTGTTAAATGGTACGCTAAATGCGTAGATTGTACTAAAACGAATCACTCTGATATCCACCCGCATTTTCAATGTATTTCTTGTGGTCAAACAGATTGTCTTGATGTATCTGTTCCTATTCCAAACATTCCTAATCGTGAAGTTTCATTTTCACAATTTCTGCTTCAGGGTCGATGTGAAAAGTGCTTAGTATAAGGCTAGTCTTTTCTTATAGCATCTAGATACTATGTAGGCTTCTTGAACATTCTGCTGAATACCTTGTTTATTATTTTTAATATTGTTTATAACGTAAAGTAATCTTTTTATTTATGTCTTATCTCAAGTTGATTCTTATTTCCCTGACAGTCCTTTTAGGTGGTCATAAATTAATGGCGCAAGCTCCATGCGAGGCGGACCATAATATTTTATTAACTGATTTTTCTTTTACCCCTGACTCTTTGGTCATTCTCCCAGGAGAGACTGTAGCCTTTATTAATGTTCAGGGGACGCATAGTGTAAACGGCGTGAACAGCACGGTAACGGGTCAATCGTTTAATAATCCCGTTGAATTTTCTTTTCCTGAAAGTGAAGGGACGACGCAGGGCACCTGTATGGGTGTCGTAACTTTTGATGTACCAGGTACATACACCTATGACTGTGGTGTTGGATTTCATGCCGAGCTTGGAATGGTAGGGAAAATCGTTGTTGATGCCTTTACCATAGCTGATTTATTAGTTGAGGCTACCTATGATGAAAATGATGAATTTACAGGATATGTTTTGCCAGCATCCTTTCAATCAAGTTATTCTATGAACTCCTATCTTTCATCCTATTTTACTGGACAATCTGGGGATTCTGTTGTAGATCTTAATGGACCTGATTCATATACCGTTTTTCTTCCAAATGATGCAGCGGTAGATGAAATCAGAGCGGAGTTTGGAGATCCAGAAGTTAGTCAGTTTGACCTACTTGCTTTTATTGACTTACCAGCTGCTCTTCGTTACAGCATTGTGGATGGTGTTTACATGGCTGAAGACCTACAAGACGGACAACTGTTGCCTACGACATTCGGTCAAAATTTAACGGTTAGTGAGAGCAACGGAACATTCATGGTAGACGATGCGACAATCATTGCCACTAATTATACTGCTGATAATGGCGTAGTTCATATTATTGATAAAACGTTGGCCCCATATGGCTTACCCGCAATGTCTGTCTGGGATATTATCGAAGACAGTGAAAACCATCAGTTTTTTGAGGATGCCATAACTGTCGCTGGTTTTAAAACGTTATTGCGAAAACAGAGTGAAATTGCAGGAAACAGTCAATCTCCAGCTGGACCTTTTACTGTTTTTGCCCCAACGGATGCAGCTTTTCAAGCCTTTGCGCAAGCCGCAGGAACTTCCACTCTTGACCTATTGTATGCCTCTTCGTTAAATGATATTGTTGGGAGCCATGTGGTCGAAAGTAGAAACTTGAGTACCGACATTTCAAATGGCACACAATTACCAAATTATGCAAATGATAATTTACAAATGACGGTCAATTCAGAGGGTATTTTTGTAAATGGAATAGAAATTACGGTCATAGATATCTTAGCCTACAACGGAGTTGTTCATGTCATAGATGCAGTATTATTCGAAGCATCCGATATTCCATCGCCGGTTGGAACTTGTGGTACTTGGACTTTAAATATGTTCGATGATGAAGGTGATGGATGGTACGATACAGATTTATATGTTGAGGTAGATGGAGAGGTTATTTCCATTGAAAACGGCCCTGTAGGTTCAAACGCATCTTTTGAGTTTGCCGTGGATGAAGGTGATCTTGTAAACCTGTACTATTTACCTGCTGGTTATGAATCCTATCAATATTACACTGTTACAGATGAAAACAATCAGCTCATTGTATCCTCAGGTCAAGGAGGTCAACAAACAGGAAATTCTATTGGTCTTCTAGCTTGTCCTACAACACCGACTTGCGGAACTATAGAAATAGTGATGAGTCATGAGTATGGAGAGGGTTGGTGGAATAATACATTAGACGTTTATAAGAATGACGAAATATACTTACCAATACCGTTTTATTTGGGTGAAGAACAAACGACCTTCATTCAATCCGATAATGGTGATGTTTTTGACTTTGTATATGTTGGGGGGCAGAGTTTTGAACCCGAATATGCTGGATATAAAATATATGGTCCTGATGGTGCTTTGGTGATCAACCAAGATATTAATGGTCAGGTCCCCGAAAGTACAATTGGTATTAAGTTTTGTGAAGATCAATCTGATATTGAATCACTATTAGCCAACCAAATAAAAATCTATCCAAACCCGACGAATGCGATCCTTGAAATCACTGCACCGAGCACTTTTAATGGCGCCAAAATTCAATTGATAGACATTGAAGGTAAGACCTTAGAAAGCTGGTTGAATTGGACAGGGAGTAAGCTTAACCTTGTATCATTTGATCAAGGTTTATACATCTTGGAACTCCAAAAGGATGGCAATATCGTTCGTAAAAGAGTCGTTCTAAATTAGGCAATCAAGATTAACTATTCTCCGTTATAATCAGCTTATCGTAAATAGCAAACTTTACCAGAACTGCGAGCACAAAACCGCTTACAATATCTATTAAGTGATGCTGATGAACTAGTACGATCGAACTACAAATTAACAGGAACCATAAAAGGAAGATTAATCTTAAAAACACCGAACCCATTTCTGTTGAAATAACGTATGCGCTGAGCGCAGAAAAAGTAATGTGCAGCGATGGGACAAGGTTATGAGGATGATCAAGCCAATGAAGTGCATTGTACCAAAACTCATAACCTTGAATATTTTCTGTTCGAGAAAAACCGAGCTCTGCAGGAAGCAATAGAAAGAAAACCGAAGCAATTGCGCTACTTGAAATTAAGCTGATTGCAATCGCTTTAATTTTTAGCGGGTCCTTAATAATTAAAAAGTTCATGAAGAGCAAAATATGAAATGAATTGTAAATATGAATCATCCATGGTACCATAGGGATTTCACGTTCAAATTCAAAGTATAATTGGTAAAAACTTGTTCGTTGTGCTGCAATTTCATTGGTTCCAAGATAAATTCCTGAGCAAGTGAATGCTCCAATCAGTCCCCATTTAAAAAGGGCTTTAATCCGAGTTTGAGATCTAGTCTGTGTGATAGAATTTTTCATTTTTTGAACCTTGAACGCAAAGACAAGATACTATTTCCAAAGCAATTCTTTTTTTTCCGGTGAGCCGCTTTGTTTTCAAGGGATATTGTAATTTCGTTAAAAGTTTAATATGATAACAATCGTTTCAGGTACAAACCGAAAGAACAGCAACAGCCGAAAGGTTTCAGATACATGTCTTCGCATTCTGAATGACCTCGGACACGAGGCTCAGGTTTGTTCATTAACTGATCTGCCCGATAACTTCTTTTCAGTTATATACGATAAACACTCTTCAGGATACCAAAACCTTATTGATAATTATATAAAAGAGGTCGAACGTCTTGTATTCGTATTACCCGAATATCAAGGTAGTTACCCTGGTGTTTTGAAAGCATTTTTAGATGCAATTGACCCTAAGCTCATGGTAGAAAAGAAGGCTTGCTTAATAGGTGTTGCCTCAGGAAGAGCTGGAGGCATTCGGCCCCTGAGTCATTTTACTGATGTGCTCCACCACCTGAATATTGAGGTTTTTTCGAGTCAGCCCAAGCTTAGTGGTATAGATGGCCTTGTTGATGATCGATTAATCAGTGATTCAAAAACGTTAGAAAGGCTGAAGGTGCACTTTACAAAGTTTATGAATTTTTAGTTAAGTGCTGCTAATTTAGCACTAGAAATAACTCAGCACCTTATGTCATAAACAGCTACAATAGAGCATTTTATAATATAATAAAACAAAAAAAAACAATAAATTAAAGCGCTTCAAAGCTTTTAACTTATACATTTACAAAAACAAAATACAACAAATGAAAAAATCATATTTAGTAATCGCCGGAATCCTTGTTTTGGTTTTGGTGGTCGTTTTTAGCTATAGCGGAACCTACAATGAAGCCGTAGGTTTACAAGAAGGTACGGATGAGGCTTGGAGTAATATTCAAACAACCTATCAACGTAGAGCCGATTTAATTCCAAATTTAGTTGCGGTCACTGAAAAAGCTTCGGATAGCGAAAAAGAAATATTTACAGAATTAACAAGGGCTCGAAGCGGGTTGCCTTCAAAGGAAGAAGTAGCAGATTTAAAGACTAAAATTTCTAACGCAACAACGCCGGCCCAACTGCAGCAATTGGAATCAGTTTTAAAATCAAATGAAAAAGCGGGACAGACCTTTTTAAATGTTGCTGTAGAAGCTTATCCAGAGATAAAGTCTACTAAATTGTTCGAAAACCTACAATATGAACTTTCGGGCACAGAGAATAGAATTAGCACTGCGAGGAAACGTTACAATGAAACCATAAAATCCTATAATATTTTTATTCGAGGATTCTTTACAAGCATGATTTTGAATGCGGAAGAATTCCCAAAGAAAGAAGGTTTTCAGGCCAGCCAAGGTTCCGAAAAAGCTCCTGATGTCAAAAGCTTAATGGATTAACAATGTTTTCTAAAGACTTTTTTAGCCAAAGTGAAAAAGAAGTGATTAAGTCTGCTATTGCCAATGCAGAATTAAACACCTCGGGTGAGATTCGTGTGCACATTGATAACAAGTGCTCAGGTATTCCTTTAGACAATGCGATTAAAGTATTTGAAAGGTTGAAAATGCACGAAACGGAGCTACGAAATGGTGTGTTAATTTATGTGGCAATTAAAGACAAGAAACTTGCAATTTTAGGTGATAAAGGTATTAACGAGGCTGTTGCAGATGACTTTTGGGATGACATTAAAAACAATCTTATTGAAAGCTTTAAAGTTGAAAAATTTACGGAAGGACTTGTTCAAGCTATTGAAAGGTCAGGAGCTCAGCTCAAGTCACATTTTCCCTATCAGTCTGATGATACAAATGAATTAAGTAATGACCTGTCCTTTGGAACGGATGAATCTAAATAAAATGAAAAAAGAAGTTCTACTTTCAGGTCTCCTAGTTATTACTATTCTTTTAACAGCCTTTGGCCAGTCGAAATTGCCTTCGGCTCCCGTTCCTTTTAAACTATACAATAACCTTTCTAAGGAAATGCCAGGCTTTCTGTCATCTCAACAGGCCCAAAAAATAGAGCAGAGACTAAGAAGTTTTGAAGACAGCACGGGCAATCAAATAGTGGTTGTTGTTACAGATGATTTACTTGGATATGAGGATTGGGAGTATGCAACTGAACTAGGTCAAAAGTGGGGTGTTGGTCAGAAAGAAAAGGACAATGGTATTGTTTTTTTAATCAAGCCTACAGGAGGCAAGGGGGAACGTAAGACCTTTATTGCAATCGGAGAGGGACTAGAGGGTGCAATACCAGATGCTTTAACTGGAACAATAATTAATCATGATGTAATCCCCAGGTTTCAGGAAGGTGATTTTTACAAAGGCGTAAATAATGGTGTTGGGGTATTAATCGATTTAGCCAACGGTGAGTATAGTGCAGAGGAATACGAGACAAAGGCGAACGAAATGAGCTGGGTTGATATTTTATTACTCGTTAT
>JAKMFD010000167.1 GCA_022425625.1 Crocinitomicaceae bacterium
CTTCTATGACAACTATAGACTTGAGTAACAATTATCTCCTTATGGATGTTGACTATTCAGGAGGACTACTTGAATATCTTGATCTTAGTAATTTAATTGGTTTTAGTGATATTGGATTATCAGATTGTTTTGCATTAGAATGCATAAATTTGGCCAATGGCACAAATGGTGTTAACTGGGACGGTGATGTAATTAATGGATATGTTGAGGTTGACGAACAGGCCTGTATTGATTTAGGACTTCCACCGCCGCCGCCATTATGTATTCAAGTCGATGATGTAAATATTGCGAATACACTATGGGTAGGTAACTTTGATATTTATCATACAGATTATACTTTTTCAACGGATTGTGGTGACTGTTCTGGAACCTCAAACCTAACAGAACTCAACTCCAATCAACCTAAAAAACTAATCAAAATCGTAAACCTACTAGGTCAAGAGGTAGAATACACTCCAAACACTGTTTTAATCTACCAATACTCTGATGGAACGTCAGAAAAGGTATTTACAATAGAAGATTAAATTCATTCAAAATATTTTAAGAAAAGACCTTCAGAAATGAGGGTCTTTTTTTTGTTTCTAAAAACCCTAAAACGAGGAAATTCCTAGCACAAGACCTAGCACAGTTCCTAGCACAAGAGGGTAGAGGGAATAAAAAAAGGTTCCAGTGAAAACTCTGAAACCTTTACTGGGATTGAGATACCTTGTTGTAGCGAGAGGGAGATTTGAACTCCCGACCTCCGGGTTATGAATCCGGCGCTCTAACCAACTGAGCTACCTCGCCATTTCGGGTGCAAATATAAACAGATTTTTAAAAAAGAATCTAATTATGCATCAAGCTTTTCGAGCTCTGATGCCACAAAATCTGCAAGCATGCAAATATGGTCACCTGTAAATTTAAAATCAACTCCTGCTTCTGCATAGACCTTAGGCATAGACTTAGTATATCCTAGACTTAATGCAGTACGATAATCTTCCACTGATTGTTTATAATCACTTCTACTGTTTTTCCATACACCTATGGCTCCAAGCTGCGCGATTCCATATTCAATGTAGTAAAAAGGCACCTCAAATAAATGCATTTGCCTTTGCCAGGAAGAGGCCAATGTTTTTTCATATCCAGACCAATCAACAAGTCCAGTACCAAATCTCTGGTTTAAATCCATCCAATAGGCTGTTCTTTCTTCTTCAGTATGTTCATGATTTTCATAGACCCAATGCTGAAAAGCATCAATTTGTGCAATCCACGGAAGAATGGTAATAGTCCCTTGTAGCTGTTCTTTTTTTGCACGTTGCAAATCGTCAGCGTCATCATAAAATTCATTCCAATAATCCATAGAAAGCAGTTCCATACTCATTGAAGCGAGCTCAGCTATTTCCGAAGGGAAGCTTTTAAATGCTGTCAATTCGAGGTTGTGCGTTAGAAAACTATGAATTGCATGACCCCCTTCATGAATCATTGTGGATAAATCTCCTTGAGAACCAACTGCATTCATGAATATGAAAGGAGCTCCTGTTTCATAAAGGGGATAATTATATCCTCCTGGTGCTTTACCCGGTTTAGATTCAAGATCAAGATGCTTCATTTCCTCCATTGTTTTTAAAAAACCGGCGAATTCTGGATTGATTTTTTCGAAAACTGCGATGGTACCACTCAGCATTTCTTGTCCTGATTGAAATGGCTTTAAAGGTGCTTTTCCTTCGGCATTAACTGCAGTATCCCATGGTGAGAACATTGTTTTTCCCATGGTATTCAGTTTCTGCTCTTGAATCTTTTTTACTAGGGGAACGATATGCTGTTCAACAGCTTCGTGAAATTCAAAGCAAGATTCCTTTGTATAATCAAAACGACCCATTTGCTTGAACTTGTAATCTCTGTAGTTTTCAAAACCAGCATTTTTAGCCAATACTGTTCGCTTTTGGATTAGAGTGTTAAAAAGTTCGTTAAGGGTTGAAATATCGGCACATCTTCTATCTGCCATTTTTTCAAAAACTTTTTTTCTAAGACTTTCATCCTGCTCTTTGAGAAATAATCCTGCCTTTTGCATGGTGATTGTTTCACCTTCATGTTCAATACTTTGTGCACCACTCACAGCGCCAAATTCTTGCGTCTTCTCCGCTAAAAACGCTTGAACTGAAATATTTTCTTCTCTGTATAATTCAAGCTGACTTTTGACACTTCTTATATGAATAGCAAAGGCCTCGTCCTTTTCTAAATCCGAAACAAATGGACAGGCGATGAGTTTTTTATTTAAAGCATCATCAATAGGTGCAAGCTTTGGTTGGATTTCAGTAACAAAAAAAGTATATGCTTTTTGATGTGCCTCATTACCGGTATCAATAGACATTCGAATATAGCGCCAAGCCATATCTTCTTCTAAAACTGCCTCCAACTCACTTTTATCCTTTAGCCATTGTTTTAAAGCCGTTGTGGATTCTAAATTTCTTTCTTTTAGATTCGTGAGATATTTTTCAACTGATTCATATGAATCAATGACCAATTGGTCGTCTACAAAGGTGCGACGATATTTTTTCATGATGTATTCTGATTTATTTACCGCGTTGAGAACCGGTTTTAGTAGGGCCAGATTTTTTAGCTGAAGAAGGTTTGCCACCTTTGGCTTTCGGAGCTGCTTTTTTAGGAGCCACCTTCTTAGGAGCCGCTTTTTTAGCTGCTTTTTCTTCGGTCTTTTCTTCGGGTTTTTCCTCTACCTCTTTAATTGTAATACCTGCTTTAATAAGGATATTATACCACTGAAATATTTTTCTTAAGTCAGACTTATAAACACGTTCCTTATCGTAAGTAGGAAGAATTTTTTCTAACAAACCTTCAAGTACCGAAAGATCCTCTTTGTGTGAAGGGCACTCTTTTCCTTTATATTCATCATGAAAGGATGCGAGCACATCTGTAAGCTTTACGTCTTCCTCTGTCGTATAGATGCTAATATCTCCCAATGTTGATATTCTATCTGACGCATATGCAGGAAATCTTTTCTTATCGACTATAGATTCAACGATTACGTTGTTTTTTCCTTGAGCTACTACTTTGAAAAGACCTGGTCTTCCCGTAATTGAAATAATTTCCTGTAATTCCATTTAAAAAATTTGTTCAAAAATAGAAAAACTTAACTTTCTAAGCATAGAATTAAGCCTCTAATATCTGTAATACAAGTAAATAAAGGTAGAATAATCGTCTAAGCACTCTTTTATACGTACCTTTGCACCCAATTTAAACATTTAAGAATGACATTTGAAGAGCTGGGATTGAGAGAAGAGGTGCTGAAGTCGTTAAAAGAATTGGGTTTTGAAGCACCGACTCCTATCCAGGAACAAGCAATTCCCCACCTAATGAAAGACGATTGTGATTTCGTTGGGTTAGCACAGACCGGAACGGGGAAAACGGCAGCATTTGGGTTGCCTTTGATCAATGCAATTGATCCTAAATCAAATCGGCCCCAAGGCCTGATTATTTGTCCTACAAGGGAACTTTGTTTGCAGATCACAAAAGATTTGGAAGTATTTTCAAAATACCTCAAATGCAATGTAGTCTCAGTATATGGTGGTGCAGATATAAGACGTCAGATGACCCAAATCAAGAAAGGTGTTTCTGTAATTGTCGCGACGCCAGGTAGGTTATTAGATTTAATAAAACGTAAAGCAGTTCAACTTTCAGATGTACAGCATGTTGTGTTAGACGAAGCTGACGAAATGTTAAATATGGGTTTCAAAGAGGATATTGATGATATACTTGAAACCACACCAGACAGCAAAAGCGTTTGGTTGTTTTCGGCTACGATGCCAAAAGATGTCGCGCGTATTGCACAAACATATATGACCGATCCTCTAGAGGTTTCTATTGGTCATAAGAATCAAACAAACGAAAACATTGAGCATATTTATTATGTGGTTAAAGAAAGAGATAGATATGAGGCCGTTAAACGTCTTATTGACTTTCATCCAAAAATTTATGGTCTCATCTTTTGTAGAACCAAGCATGAAACTGGTACCGTAGCTGAAAAGCTAGCACGCGAGGGATACAATGCAGAGCCACTTCATGGAGATTTGACGCAGCCTATGCGGGATCGTGTAATGGCCAGGTTTAGAAGTAAAGAACTTCAGATATTAGTGGCAACTGATGTAGCAGCTCGTGGTATTGATGTTGATGACATTACGCATGTAATTAATTACAATCTACCGGACGATAATGAAAATTATACGCACAGAAGCGGACGTACGGCTCGCGCGGGTAAAAAGGGTCAATCCTTGGTGTTAATAACGCCAAAAGAAAGTTTCAAAATTAAATCCATTGAAAAGCAAATGCGCACAGAATTTGCACAAGGTCAAATTCCTAATGCCGAGGAAATATGTGAGATTCAGCTAATGAAGCTTATTCAAAATACGATAGACATCAACGTTAAGGAGAAAGATATTGAGAAATTTATGCCTCAAATATTGGCTTCTTTTGAAACCATGGATAAGACCGAGATTATAAAGAAATTCGTTTCTGCCGAGTTTAACAGATTTATTGAGTATTACGACAGAGCAGGTGATTTGAATCAAAGAGCAAAACAAGATTCAGGAAGAGAACGAGGTGACCGAAAGGATAAAGGGCAGCGTGCAAGAGATGAAGGTAAAACACGTTTTTTCTTGAGTGCAGGTCGCAGAGATGGCCTGAACCCTGGTGCATTACTCCGTGTTGTGTGTGATGCCGCTGGAATCAAGTCAGATGTCATTGGTCGTATAGATATTATGACATCATATGCATTTTTCGATGTGGATGAGGCACATACTGAACGCATTTTAAAAAGTGTGAATGGTGCAGAATTCGAAGGGAATAAATTATCTGTTGAGGTAACCAATACGCAAAACGGAGGTTCAAAAGGCTCTGGTGGTGATCGTAGATCAGGCGGTGGTCGTTCAGGCGGTGGTCGTTCAGGCGGCGGTGGTTTTAGAAGATCAGGAGGTAGTAATTTTAGAAGTAAGAGATCAGGAGGAAGAGATAGTGGTCGTGGCGGTTCGGACCGTCGTTCAGGAGATAGAAACGGTGGGTCAGGAAGAAGATCAGGTTCTGATAAACCAAGACATAGAGGACGTTAATACAATTTTATTTTAATGGAGATAAGAAATATTGCGATTATAGCGCACGTTGACCATGGCAAGACTACTTTGGTTGATAAAATGATTGAAGCTGGTGATTTTATTAATGAGCGAGATAGACCTACAGGTGAGCTTATTATGGATAATAATGATCTAGAAAAGGAACGAGGGATTACTATCGTTTCCAAAAATGTATCTGTAACGTATAAGAATACTAAAATTAATATTATTGATACCCCAGGTCACGCCGATTTTGGAGGAGAAGTTGAGCGCGTTCTGAATATGGCGGACGGCGTATGTCTCTTGGTTGATGCATTTGAAGGGCCGATGCCACAGACAAGATTTGTTCTTGGTAAAGCTCTTTCTATGGGTTTGAAGCCTTTGGTTGTTGTCAATAAGGTAGATAAAGAAAATTGTACACCGGAAGAGGTGCATGAAAAAGTTTTTGACTTGATGTTTGAGCTTGATGCTTCCGAGGAGCAATTAGATTTTCCGACGATTTATGGTTCTGCAAAGAACAATTGGATGTCAACGGATTGGAAAACACCATCAGGTTCTATAACGCCATTGTTAGATGAGGTGCTCAATTATTTCCCGCCAAAAGAAATTGCCGAAGGTAATACGCAAATGCTGATCACATCCTTAGATTTTTCTTCCTATGTAGGACGAATCGCTATTGGAAGACTCACGCGAGGAGAGCTTAAAGAAAATATGCCGATTATTTTATCGAAAAGAGATGGTTCGACCGAAAGACATCGCGTTAAGGAGCTATTTATATTTGACGGAATTCAACGTGTAAAAGTAAATGCGGTTACGCCAGGTGATATTTGTGCCGTAACAGGAATTGAAGGTTTTGAAATTGGTGATTCCATTTGTGATGCCGAAAACCCAGAAGCGTTGCCGACCATAAACATGGATGAACCTACAATGTCTATGCTTTTTTCAATTAATGATTCACCATTTTTTGGAAAGGAAGGTAAATTTGTAACCTCTAGGCATATTCAAGAACGCTTGACAAAAGAACTTGAGAAAAACCTTGCCTTACGAGTTAATGAAACAGATAAAGCAGACAAATGGTTGGTCTACGGAAGAGGTGTTTTGCATTTGTCCGTTTTGATTGAGACCATGCGCAGAGAGGGGTATGAACTTCAGGTGGGACAGCCGCAAGTGATTCTAAAAGAAATCGATGGGAAAAAGTGCGAGCCGGTAGAAGAGTTGACGATTGATTTACCTGAAGAGTTTAGTGGGACAGCTGTAGAAGCTGTAACTAAAAGAAGAGGGGAGATGCTTAACATGGAGCCAAAAGGCGCCCGCATGGTAATGCAATTTCAAATTCCTTCTCGAGGAATTATAGGGTTAAGGAATTATCTGCTCACACAAACAGCAGGTGAGGCTATAATGACACACAGATACATAGAATACCAACCTTTTAAGGGAGAGATTCCTGGGCGTCAAAATGGCTCTCTTATTTCATTAGAACTTGGTAAGTCAATTCCATTTTCATTGAATAATCTTCAGGAACGTGGTACTTTCTTCATTGGTTCGAATCAAGACATTTATGAAGGTCAAGTGATTGGTGAGAATTCAAGGGCAGGAGATCTCTGCGTAAATGTTACGAAAACAAAGAAAATGTCAAATATGCGCTCCTCTGGAGCGGATGATAAAGTGCGTATCGCACCGCCGAGAATATTTAGTTTAGAAGAATGTTTAGAGTACATCCAGCGTGATGAATATGTTGAGGTTACGCCTCAAACACTTCGGATACGGAAAATTCTTTTGAAGGAAATGGATAGAAAACGTGCTCAAAAAAGCTAAATTTATACTGCTAAAACCGTAATAAAATAGTTTTCGAATCGTTAATTGATTGTGACTGCGAGATGTATCTTCATTTTTATAACGCTGTTCTCTTTAAATACTAGAGCGCAACAGCCAAACTTTTTATCACGATCTGAGATTGGAGTGCATGCGGGTACCATGTTTTACATCGGTGATTTAAATCAGTTTAAGCCTTTTTATAAAAGTAAATTGGCTGGAAGCTTAGTTTATCGATTCAACGTGCACTCAAGACTAACGCTTAGGTTTAACGCTACTTATGGAAATATTGCCGCAGATGATAAAGATGCGAAGCAAGACGTAATACTAAATCGAAATTTGAATTTTAAATCTCAAATTTCAGAAATTGCTGGGGGTTTAGAATTTCATTATATGCCTTTTCAATTTGGTAATAGGCGTTATATTGGTACCGCATATATGATTACACAGATTGGTGTATTTCATATGAATCCTCAAACCGAATTTAACGGAGCGACGATAGATTTACAATCTATTGGAACAGAAGGTCAGAGTACGACAGGTGGAACGAAACCCTATCAAAAATACCAGATATGTGTACCCTTAGGTCTTGGTGTGAAATTCTCATTAGGTAAGTTTTGTTCATTTAACCTAGATATTGCCATTCGAAAAACATTTACTGATTATATCGATGATGTTGGTGCGGACACATACATGTCGCCTGCATCTCTTGAAGCCATCAATGGCATGGATGCTGTGGCATTATCGAATAGAACGCTTGATGGTTCGTTTCAAGGTCGTAGAGGTAATTCCAGTACTAAAGATTGGTATGTGTATGCAGGAGGTATGCTCACTTTTAGACTCGGAAAGGGAAATAATTGTCCTGTCATTCGTTAAGTCTTTTATTCCGCTTACATCGTTCACTGCAATATCTTACTTGTTCCCAACATCTTTCCCATTTCTTTCTCCAAGTAAAAGACTTTTTACAAATTACGCAGACTTTTGTGGGTCTATTTTCTTTCTTTAATGCTCTCACAGAACATAAACATTTTCAAGGATTTAATTGTTTCATAACCATGGAAACACACGAAGTCGATAGAGTAATTGAGATGGCTTGGGAAGATCGTACACCCTTCGATGCCATAGCTTTTCAATTTGGCTTATCAGAAAAAGAGGTTATTGTGCTCATGCGAACACATCTGAAACCGAGTAGCTGGAGGCGTTGGAGAAAACGAGTTCAAGGTAGAGGTACAAAACATCAAGCTAAAAGAGCTTTCACGGTCGGAAGACATCGTTGTTCTCGTCAACGAAGCATCAGTAATAATAAGGTGACTTAGTTCGAGGTTCCAGATTTTGTTCTGACTCTTTGAATCACGGCATGCGCAACCTTTCTGGCTTTTTTTGCGCCAAGAGCCAATGCTTCTTCTAACTCAGTTTGGTTCTGCATTAAGTACTGAAATCGTGCGCGTTCTTTTTCAAATTTTTCAAGAATAAGCTCGTATAATGCTTGTTTAGCATGGCCATAACCGTAACCTCCTTTTTCGTAGTTGTTTCTCATTTCTGCAACGGCATCGGGGGAGGCAATAATAGAATAAAGCGAAAATATATTACAATTATCAGGATCTTTAGGGTCTTCTAATGCTTCGCTGTTTGAAACAATTGACATGATTTGTTTGCGAAGTTTTTTATCCGGAAGGAAAATATCTATTAGATTATTCCTTGATTTGCTCATTTTATGTCCATCTGTTCCAGGTATGAGCTTTGTATCTTCAGTAGTAGCATCCTCAGGGATTATAAATGTATCACCATGTTGTAAGTTAAACTTTGTTGCCACATCACGTGTCATTTCGATATGCTGTTTTTGATCTTTACCAACAGGAACTACCTCTGCATCGTAGAGCAATATATCGGCAGCCATAAGCATAGGGTAGGTGAATAGACCACCATTAACATCATCAAGGCGATCTGCTTTATCTTTAAAAGAATGGGCTAATGTGAGTCTTTTATAAGGGTAAAAACACAACAAATGCCACATTAACTCCGTAACCTCGGGTATGTCACTTTGGCGATAAAAGATTGTTTTTTCAGGGTCAAGACCACACGCAAGCCATGCTGCTGCAGTTTTGTATGTATTCTCCTTTAAAAGTTCGGCGTCCTTTACTTGAGTTAATGCATGTAAATCAGCAATAAAAAGAAAGGATTCATTATCAACCTCCTTTGAAAGTTTCACTGCGGGTATGATTGCACCCAAAAGATTTCCTAAATGAGTTGTACCTGTACTCTGTATTCCGGTTAAAATTCTCGCCATAGCTTATTATGTAAAAGTAGAAAATATATTTCCTTTGATTTCCAATTCTTTTTCTTAATTTTCTTTGTGATGCGGATTTTTAGAGGTTTAGTGGGTAATCTTTGGAAGATATACATCTTTTTGGTGTTTTCTTTTTTTGCGATTTTATTATATCCTTTTTTTCGAGTGGTTCTTTTAAAGAAATCCTGGAAAAAAATGAGCTTCAAATTATTTATGATTTGGAGCTGGTTAATGCGGATATTTTGTTTTTACATAGTTCGCTGTGTCGAAAAAGAGGCGTTGCCTGAAGGGCCTTACATAATTGCTGCAAATCACACCTCTTATTTGGATATTTTTTTCATGTATTCTATGCTTCCAAAGCACCCTTTTGTGTTTTTAGGTAAAAGTGAAATACTGACTTATCCGATCATAAGAACGTATTTTAAGAATTTAAATATTCCTGTATTTAGATTTGATCGTAAAAAAGTTGGAGTTTCATTTCAGTTGGCATTAGAGGCGATTGAAGAGGGGTGGTCCCTTGTTATTTTTCCTGAGGGAACGATCCCTGAAGTTGATATCCCCAAAATGATGCCTTTTAAAAATGGCGCTTTTAAAATAGCCAAGGAGGCTAACGTACCAATTGTACCTATAACATTTACAACCAACCATTTGCTTTTCTCTGACCCTACAATGGTCTTTGGTCCGGCTAGACCAGGTGTTTCAAGGTTTTATATTGGTAAATACATATCGAAAGAGCTTGTGGCTCAAAAGTCTTTTACGGAGCTAAAAGAGCTCTGTTTTAGTCGTGTGGAGGCACCTTTAAAAAAGGAATATCCTCATTTGTATTCAAATGAAGGAAATGCTTAACTTTGCATCGTGAAAATAACCGACGACATTGTAAAACATATTGCTCATTTGGCTAGACTCGAATTTAAAGGAGAAGAGCTTGAGTCCATCAAGGGAGATATGGAAAAAATTATTGGTTTTATGGATAAGCTTTCTGAAGTTGATACGGAGGATGTCGAGCCCTTGATTTTCATGAATGAAAAAGTCAATGTTTTGAGGGAAGACATAGTTGATCAGACCTTAACGAAAGAAGATGCACTTTTAAATGCACCAAAAAAAGACTCAGACTACTTCAGAATCCCGAAGGTCCTAGATAAATAATTAGATTTCAAAGCAGCAGTATTTGATGACCGAGCCTTTGCTGGCAAATAATTCCTCGTAATGTGTTTTAATTTGAAATATTTCTTTTTCTCTTCCTGAAAGTTTGTTTTGAAATTCACCGTATAAATCCCATGTGAGTTCATGACATTTATAACCTTCGCTTTGAATTTGTTCTTCGGTGTATTCAAACAATATGTCGCTGTCTGTTTTTACATGAATCAAGCCATTTTTCTTTAAGAAAGCTTTGTATCTTCCTATAAAAAGCGGAGAGGTGAGTCGCTTTCTTGGTTTTTTTGGTTGTGGATCTGAAAAGGTTAGCCAAATTTCATCGATTTCATCCTTGGCAAAAAAGTTTTCTATAAAATCAATTCTAGTTCTTAAGAACTGTACATTATCCATACCTTTCTCTAGGGCCTCTTTAGCACCAATATACATTCTGTTTCCTTTAATATCTATACCTAAGAAATTCTTTTCAGGAAACATTTTTCCGAGACCAACGGCATATTCACCTTTACCACAACCGAGCTCTAAAACGATGGGCTTGTTATTTTTAAAGATTTCTGTCTTCCATTTACCCTTTAAAGGAAAAGCCTCTGAAAAAGGCGCTTCAGTTACATTTGGAAATCTTTTAATTTCAGAAAAACGCCATAATTTATCCTTGCCCATGATCTTATGAAAATGCCAACCTAATTAGCAAACTTGGAATTGAATTGCAAATTTGGGTTAGAGAGTTTGTTTGGGAATCATTCATATAAAGTGTCAGTTGTGAATTGGTCATATTGGCATTAAATGTACCTATGGATAGTAAATCAATCAATGGAATAGCTTCTGCCATAAATAAATCTTTTAGTGGAAAACGATCAAAGTCCATAAAACAAGATATCGGAGCATTGCCTAATGATTCGGTCCCTTTCGGGAGTTTCAAAGGAGCGCTTTTATTTTGTGGGCCATTTAATTCTGATGTATAAATAGAAAAGGTGGAGTCCGTAATATTTGTGCTTGCCAGCAAGCCAATAAACGGCTTTATTTCTAGCTTTATTATGTCAGCTAGACTCGAACCAATACCTACGAATCCACTATACTCTGTATGGATTTGGTCTGATGAATAGGCACCTAATGCAATGTTACCATCGAAATAGCTATTTATCCCATCTTTCGATATTAAAGCTTCAATTACAGAAAGTTCATTGGGAATCAAACCTAAAAATATTTGATCAATATTAGTGTTTTGAAGTGTATTAGAAATTCCATCTTCAAAATAATTATTTTTGAGGCGTTCTAATTCTGAAACATTCACATTTGCAAGCAATGCTGCTACCGGAGATCCAGCTCCTAATTTAGCAATTAACCTTTTACTATTGCTTCCAAAGAGATTCCATGATAGCATCTCATTATTGAGATAGTTTTTGTTTTGAATTTCTATTTTTCCATTTTCGAAGCTCAAATGCAATGCAACTTTCGAATCAAAGGATGAAGCAGTTCCTTCTGATTGGTTTAATATCTTCAAAACAAGATCTTGAATGTAGCCCGCATTTAATGATATTGTGATGTCTTTTGAGGCGCTGAGTATTTCTGTAACAGCATTGTCTTGACGCTCTATGTCAATTGATTTAAATGAATCTTGAATTAGTTTAATCTTTTTTAATTCAGAAATCCGATCATGAAGTATGAAAATGGTATTATTTAGTCCAATACCAATCGTAAAGTTATCAAAGAATAATACCTCTACATCACCTTTAGTGATGCTCTTATTGATGGTTAAATCTTTCTTTATGGTTTTTATTAATTGTTCTCGGTTCTTATGCCTGGCAAGAATAGAAATACTTGGAAGCATTGTTAGCGCGGAATTTGCATGAATGGTATAATAAAGTGGTAATTCAGTGAACAAAGCATCTTTATAGTCATCAATCATTCCAAGAGGCAGTATGCCAGATTGACCAAGTTCAGAATTATAGATCCCCTTATTTAATAGCTGTTTGATGTTTACGGCACCAAAAGCTAAAATCTCGTTTGAATTTGAACAAAACCTTGTGCCTTTTTGAATCCAGTCTGCATTTGAAATGATTTTATTTGAAACAACTTTATCTTCTGAGCAAGAGTAGAGGAGGCATAGAAGAGCGAAAATAGAGACGAATGTGCGCATAAGGTGTGCGGTTAAAAAGTTCCTCAAAATTAATAAGAATATATCAAAGCTCTTGACTAAATTTGAATATGCATTTCATTGAACCACATTATAATTGGAGAGGTTATTATATCGCTTCAGAAGACTCGTCTTCTCCTTTTTATGAGCGTGTTTACAGTGAATTCGAGTATTCTAATCGCATTTATAATTTTGTCATTCATCCACAATGGGATTTCTTCGGTTCTCCAACATTATTTGCGAAAATACTATTCGTTGATTATGATTTAGGGCATGCAGTAATTGAGCTTATAGGTGAATGGAATGATGCTATAGAGAATGACATCATGCTTTTTAAAAGAGATGTCATCGAACCAATTATGTATCACGGTATCGACAAATTTATTTTGATTGGTGAAAATGTGTTGAATTTCCATGCTTCAGACGAATGTTATTACGAGGAATGGTTTGATGATGTTGATGATGGATGGATTGCTATGGTTAATTTTCACCAGCATGTGGTAAAAGAGTTTAGCAATGCCAATTTAGACCATTATTTTGTCATGGGTGGTCAGCTAGAAGAACTAGAATGGAGAACCTTTCGCCCTTTACAATTCTGCCAAAAAGTCGAGTCTCTAGTATCGAAAAGGATCGGGTCGTATAATGGATAATATTTATGACGAAAGTGCTTGCATCATCAATGTGCATATGATGGCTCCAAATGTCCCAACGGCATAGCCCAATACAGCCAACAAAACTCCTACAGGTGCTAATGACGGACTAAAGGCACTTGCCACAATAGGAGCTGAAGCCGCACCGCCAACATTTGCTTGGCTTCCCACCGCAACATAAAAGAATGGTGCTTTGATAATTTTTGCAACTACAAATAAGAATAGGGCATGAACCATAATCCAAATTAAGCCAATGGAAAGAAGAAATTTAAATACACCCCAGTTGGCTATAAGCTCCATAATATCCATTTTCATGCCAATAGTTGCCACCAAGACATATAGGAAGAGACTACCGATTTTCGAAGCACCAACACCCTCAAAGTTTCTGTATTTTGTAAAAGAGAGTCCCACTCCAAATAAAGTGGAAAGAACCACGAGCCAAAAGAAGCCATTACCGAAAGAAACCATTAAACGAGCAGCGGTTTTATTGGCCATATTTTCGAGTATTTCTGTAATCCAAGGACCAATATAATCGGCGCCGAGATGGGCAAGGCCAACGCAGAAAAAAGTCATACCTAGCATATAAATTAGGTCATTAAAGCTTGCGACTTTAGAAACGCTAAGTTGAAACTTTTCCATTTTTGTTTTTAAGCTTTCGATAGCGGAATCATCAGCTTTAAAAAAGCGGTTCAATTTTTTGTTATAACCTGTACCGAGCAGAAGAACTGACATAAATAGATTGGCCACGAAAACATCAACAACAATCATAGCTGAAAACATTTGGTCACTCGCACCATATATTTCTTTCATAGCCGTTTGGTTTGCTCCTCCACCAATCCAAGAACCAGCAACTGTTGACAGGCCTTTCCATATTTCACCATTGAGTACCTCAGGCGCAAACAAGGAGACCACATAAAGTGCAAGTGGTCCACCTACTACAATACCTATAGTTGCAGCAAAGAACATGATTATTGCTTTTGAGCCTAATCTTTTAATGGCAGGTATATCAATGCTTAAACATAATAGAATTAAACTTGCTGGAAGCAAGTATCTCGAGGCTATAAAGTAAAGATTAGAGGCTTCAGAAGAAATTATTCCAAATGAATTCAATCCAGCAGGTATAAAATAACACAGCAATAGAGCGGGAACTACTTTATAGAATTTTTTAAAGCCTTTTCGCTCGCTATTTGCAGTTCTAAAAACAAAAAAGAGTACGATCATAAGTAGGCCAAAAACAGTTGCGTCATTTGAGAACCAAGGACGCGATGCCTTCACTTTGAAGGATTTACTAATTTCTTTTGAGCCATCCCTTGAAATTAATGTAATCGTGTGATCTCCGCGTTCAAGGTCTTTAAGTAAAATATCTCGATTTGATAGGAGATTTGTGGCTTTTCCATCAAAGTTGATTTTGTAATCGTATAATGCCTCAAAGCTCACCTTTAGGCTAGGGTCTTCGGAAGCATAAAAAGTACCTTCTAGTTCATTAAATGCAACTGTTTTTATAAGTGTATCCGCATTGAGATTGGTTGCGAGTTCAACGGAAGTTTGCCCCACCGACATAAAACCAAAACTAAAAATCATTATCGCGATAAGGTGAACTGTTTTCCTCATATTTTTGCTATTTAATTTAGACATAAAAAAGGCTGCTCGAGGCAGCCTTTAAATTTTTTGAAGTGCTTAGCGGATGCCATGCATAAGCTTTTCTAGTCTTTTGTGAAGTAAAAGAAGTAGAATACTCGTTGCACCTGCCATCACTATAAATATGATAAAGAAGCTATATAAGGTATTGATCTTCATTCCAAAGATTTGTTTTTGGGAGTTTTGAAAAACATAGCTCGCTACATGTTGTCCATTAATAACAACATCTCTCACCATTACATCTTTATTCTTTGCATAAGCTGCTACTGTTTTTTCTGACCTTACATCTTTTGCAGTATTTGCAGCATTTGTAAATGACATATTTAAAGAATCTTGCCCTTCAAAAAGAAGCATAGCATTTAGGTTCGTTGCATCCTTTTTGGAATACCTTTTTTTGTTATCCGCCAATTTATTGTCTTCAAACTTGGTATTTATTTTACGGTATGACTTTGTTAAACAACCTTCTAAAGGGTTGTCTGACTTCGTTATTAAGTTTGCTGTATACAGCTGAATATCTTCAGCTGAATATCCTGAATTCTCAACATATAATATTTCTTTAACCTCTGGTTGTGGAATAATTCCTGAGAACAGTCCTGCAGTGAAGTTACCAACTACCGACGATAGAAAGAAAACAGCCATCATCATTGAAGCAAATCTTCTTGGCGATAATTTATTTACGACCGATAATCCAACTGGAGAAATCGCAAGCTCTCCACATGTATGAAGGAAATACATTCCAATTAAAAAGAACATTGAAATTTTTGACTCCATCCCCATATCTTTTACAGAGAAAGCGATCACTACATATCCAAGAGCAAGAAGTGCGAGGCCCCAAACCATTTTCATAGGTGATGAAGGTTCTTTACCTCTTGACGCTAACGTGGACCATAGAACACTAAAAATAGGGGCAAACATTACAATAAATATCGGATTGATACTTTGGAAGAAGGATGCTGGGACCGTAAATCCAAATAAGCCTCTATCTGTATTTTGATCTGCAAAAATAGTTAAAGAAGCACCTGCCTGCTCAAATGCAGCCCAAAATGCAATTACAAATGCTGTTATGATGAAAATAGCCCAAATTCTGTCCTTTTCTACTTTCGTTAGAACCTCTTTTGTTTCCTCTTCGGTTTTCCCTTCAGCAGCCCTTTTATCTTTGTAGAAAGAAGGTTTCATACCTATAGGCTCGCCTTCAGGGTCAACAATGTATTTGTTTTGACCAAGCAGCATAATTATTGTACCAATCACCATACCGATTCCTGCACACAAGAATCCCCATTTAAAATCAGCAGCGCTACCAGTATCTCCGAGGCCACCACAAACTAAAGGAGCCACAAGAGCACCTGCGTTAATTCCCATGTAGAAAATAGTATAGGCGGAGTCTACTCTCGAGTCACCCTTGGGATACAAGGTCCCTACCATACTTGAAATATTCGGTTTGAAAAATCCGTTACCTAGTATTAAGAATCCGAGAGATGCGTACATGATCGGAATAGAAGAGCTTGGGTCTCCATATGCAGAAGCACTGAAGAACATTAAAAATTGAGCAATAGCCATCAATATACCTCCAACGAGAATAGAACGTCTATTCCCCCAGTATCGATCTGCGATAAAGCCTCCTAAAAGAGGTGTGGCATAAACAAGGGATGTATAGATGCCATAAATAGAACCTGCCGCTTCTGTATCCATTAAAAGTGCCTTGGTTAAATAAAGAATAAAGATTGCTCTCATTCCATAATAGCTAAAACGTTCCCACATTTCAACTGTAAACAGAAGGTAAAGTCCTCCCGGGTGTCCTTTTTGAATAGTATTACTCATTGTTTTTTTCTTTAGTGTCCGAATTTACTAAAAATTGTGCTCAAACAATCAAA
>JAKMFD010000171.1 GCA_022425625.1 Crocinitomicaceae bacterium
TCTCAACTTTCCTCCGGAATTTATATTTTGAAAGTACAACAAGAAACACTTAGACTCATTATACTATGATAAGATATATTCTTTTTGGAGCGCTGATTCTTATAGGTTCGACCTCTATTTGTCAGCAGCTAATCGATATTTCTTCTGACCAGGAAATCCAACTTTTTCAAAACTTCTCATTATCCAATTCAAACGGCATGTCATTCTTTGATTTTGATGAAGATGGTTGGGATGACATTACCTATCCCATGCACAATGACTCTATCATTTTCTATAAAAATAATCAAGGTCAATTTGAAAAAATAGCTTCTTTTTTATATGGCGACGGTATCATTCGACAGATTACATGGGTTGATTACGATAACGATGGCAATTTAGACCTTTGTATTTCATATGATGACTTCGGAGTAAGCCTGTATAGAAATCTCGGAGAATTTAATTTCGAAGATGTAAGCATATCATCTGGCATTTACCCTTCAGTGAGCCATCCATATGGATTCAGTTTTGCTGACCCTGATAAAGACAATGACCTAGACCTATATATTGCTGATTACTCTGACCCTGCAAGTGAGAGTCCAAATATGTATTTCGAGAATCAGGGAAATGGGACTTTTATAGAGCGTTCCGTTGAATTAGCAATAGATAACAATACACAACCATCATTTATAGGTGTTTGGTTTGATTACAACAACGATGACGATATTGATTTACATGTTATAAATGATAGATCCTTTGGCGTAGACGCACTATACAAAAACACCATGGATACAAATTCACAACTATCATTTGTTGATGTTGCAGCATCATTAGGCGTTTCAAATGATGGGCAAAACCCAATGACCAGTTCAATAGCCGACTACAATAACGATGGTTTTCAAGATATTTTCTTGACTGATTTCGGATTAACCTCCTTATCAGGAGAAGGCCCGTATCATTACAAACTTTTTGAAAACAACAACGGAAATTCATTTACAAATAAGGCACCTGAATACAATATGTCAGTTAATGACTTTGGATGGGGCGCACTTTGGGTTGACTACAATAATGATATGTACGAGGATTTATATATCGCGACAGGCAATACAATAAATAACAACGGTGCTCCAACACATTCTATTCTTTATCAAAACAATAATGGAATGGGCTTTACAAAAATTAATGATTCCATTTTGGGTAATGTTTCAACAGTATCTTTCTGCCCAGTTAAAGGTGACATCAACAATGATGGGTTCTATGATGTAGTTGTTTTAAATCAAAATGTGGCACCCAACATCCTTTTGAATAGCACCAACCTCAATAATTTTATTAAAATTACACCTGAAGGAACCATTTCAAACCGTATGGCTATTGGAGCAGAAATAAGAGTTTTTGTCGATGGAACACAACAACTTCAAACTGTATTCTGTGGAGAACAGCTTTGTGCTCAAAATTCACAACACAAAATATTTGGTATAGGCATGGCGGAAATTGTAGACTCTATATTTGTAAAATTCCCTAGTGGTTTGATTGCTAAAAGATATGCAGTACCTGCGAACCAATCGATTACAATACTTGAAGAATTATATATCTCGGTCGAATTTCCTTTGATTGAAAATACTGATACGCTCCTGCTATGTGAGGGAGATAGTGTCGTTCTTTCTTTAGAGGGTTTTATAAATTACAATTGGAGTAACGGTTCACAAGACTCAACTATCACAATTAGCACCCCGGGAGTTTATTATTTTGAGGCATTTAATGCAACAGGTGATACCTTATATCGCTCATCAGATTTAGTAATAGCTGTGGAAACAGAGCCTTTATACCAAATCTTAACAACACCCATATCATGTAATGATCCTAACTCGGGAACTGCCGCACTTAACTTTGCCAATCCATCAATCATTGATTCCGTAATATGGTCTAATGGCCAAGAAGAGTTCTCCATAAATGGATTAAGTGAAGGGTCTTACACCTATACATTCTTCACTTTAAATACATGTGCTTATGAAGGAGCATTCTCTATTGGAAATATTGAACCTATGAATCTGCAATATATTACAACACCTTATACAAACGAAACATCCGGTTCCATTTCAATATTCATGTTTGGTGGTACGCCTCCTTATACATATTTATTGGAACAGGATACGGTAAATGATTTTATAGATAATCTCAATGCAGGCAGCTATACCTTATTTGTTACGGACGCATTGGGTTGCAGCATTGAAACAAACATAGAAATACAAAACCTTTCGACTGTAGGATTTGATAATACGATATCAGAAACAAATATGCTAATTAGAAATAACTTCATTGAACTCTATTCAAGCGACCCAAATCTTCAAAAACTTGAACTTTATGATTTAAAAGGATCATCAGTGCTGTCTGTTGACTTGTCTAACTTAAGTTCTTCAAGCGGGCTTAAGTACCCTTTTAATAAACCAAGTGGAATATACATTGGTGTAATCTCTACAACCACAAACTCGATAAGAACGAAACTATATAATCCATAAAAAAAGAGGCCGAAGCCTCTTCTTTTTTAGGATATAATCATTTTAAATATTCTGTCTCCAAATGCGGTTTTAATCAGCACTCGATATATTCCAGGAACAGGTCTTGTTAATCGAAGAACCTGACTCTGACTTTCTATTTGATAATTTGCAACAAGTTTTCCTTCCACAGTGTAAACATGAATGCTTCCTTGTTCAGGTAAACCATCAATCGTAAAACTACCTTTATTTGGATTTGGATAAAGTGCAATAGTCTCTAGCCCTTCTTGAATTAATCCAGCACAATTATCAACAACAATAGTGAGTGAAGATGCAGCGGTGCATCCACTACTATTTGTATAATTATATGTTACCACATGAGTTCCTACTCCTGCCGCGGATGGGTTAAATGTCGAGCCATTTATTCCGGGTCCTGAAAAACTTCCGCCTAATGGACTCGCATCTAAACTAAATCCTCCAGCGGTATTACAAATGTTACTAAATGGTGATGTAATATCAACCGTTGGAATTTCACCTACGTTTATAGACTGTGAATAGGTATCTGTTCCAAAATCATTTGTTACCGTAAGTTGAACCGTAAAGGTTCCTGGGCTTGTATATTCATGCGTTGGATTCATTGCCGAACTCGTTGTACCATCTCCAAAATTCCAAGATTGAGATGTAGCGCCCAAAGAATTATTATCAAACTGAATAAAATCACCAAGGCATATTGTTGTTTCTGAATTAAAGTCAGCCGTAGGTGGGCTTGAGGTTTGATTACCCGTTATATTAATATTGTCAATAAATAAATTATTACCAGCAATACCATTATTTACAGATTCAAATCGAATTATAACACCACTCATTCCCGAGTAAGCGTTTAAATCTAATGTAAAACAATCTGAACCTACCTCACCCATGCACCAATCTCCAGTAGCTGGAACAAATTCTACTTCTGAGGTATAAGCCGTTGCGAAAGAACCTGTCCCATCCTCGGCATAACTTCCAAGATATGAGAAACTTGAGCCACAGTCCGTCGAAATCAAAATCGCTAAAGAATCTCTAGATTCTTGATTATATCTTCTAAATGCATGTTCAAATGTCATTTCGATATTCGTATATGGCCCAAAATCGAAGGGTGCAGTTTGAAACCCATCACGCTCTCCTCCATTTGAATAATTGTAAAAATCAATTTTAGCAGCTTTGTCTCCCGGAGTAGTTCCGTTAACAGAAACAATATCCCAAGTAATGTCGTTATCACTATTTGTCAAAAACCAATTATTTGTTGTAAAACTGTTGCTCTCAAAATCTTCGGTAAAAGGAAGTCCTTGATAGCTGTCATAAACGTAAAAGGAAGCCGTCATTAAATCGTTCGTGTTGTTTTCATCAACATTACCATCTGGATTTGAAACGGTAACCGTCAATGTATTTGCTCCACCACTAACGGTTTGTACCGGAAGCATCATCGCAACAGATGTTCCTGGAGCTAAACTACCGTTATAGCTTGTCGTTTGAGTCGCTCCTCCGAAATCATATGAAATATCAAAACTTGATAATGAAGACGAACCATAATTAAATATTTCAACCTGCGCCTCAACGGCAGGATTACAAATTGTCCCTTTCGGATAGAGAATTTCACTCACACCAACGTCGTATCCCAAATTAGAAACTACGCAGAAGTTATTTTCTTCTTCGTCTCCGAAATCTGAATTCGCAGCTAGAATTGATGCCACAACAGTGCCATTAGATTGTGTTATGCTATATGTGCCATCTACAGCGCAAGAGCCATACTGACTACCATACATACCATCACCATAGGTGTCGGTTATGGTAAACTTGTAACATCCAGCCGCTAAACATACCTCGCTTTGATATACTTCTCCACCTGTAATATCGGTATACGGACCACCATTGCCAAGAACATCTGAAGAAGCAGGATCTGTAATTGTCCATTGTGTTTCAGAACCCCAGCAATCGGTAACTATTTCAACAGTAACAATCTGACCAGATGGAATAATATTAAAATCAGAATTCTGGCTATTGTTTGAGGTATTTTGGTCTGTACCACCATTTGGGTTGTTACAAGACACTGTCAAAGTGTGAACTCCTGTTCCTAAGGTTTGAGTTGGTAGCTGAATGATCTCGGTTCCACCTTGAGCCAAACTACCTGTCCAACTAATGGTTTGTGAAGCACCGCCATCGTATTGATAGGTCAAGGTTACTGAATTAAGAGTTTGCGAACCATAATTACGAAGCTCAAACTCAGGGTTGACCGTAGCAGTACAAAGCGACCCTTCCGGATTCAAAATCCCCGTTATTCCGGCGTCAAGACTATAGGTAAAAGCACTTAAACAAATAAGGGCTTCTTCCGCATTTATTCTTCCTGAACCCAACTGTCCTAGATAATTTCCATTTGCAGCATCAATATTATCCGCTGAAGATAGCAGACAATCTATAATATCCTGCGGCGTTGCTGAAGGTGCATGAGATAACATTAAACCAACAAGGCTAGCTACCATTGGCGAAGCCATAGATGTTCCTTGAGACATTTGATAGGATGTCCCTTCGTTTGTACTCAATATTTGAGAACCTGGAGCAGAAACATCAATCCATGTTCCATATTGTGAGAAACTAGATTTTGCATCACCGTTTGTTGTCGCAGCTACACTAACCACGTTTTCATACGCTGCCGGATAAAACTGTTGGTTGGTATTGTCATTTCCTGCCGCTGCTATAAGGATTACACCTGCATTCCAAGCATAATTACAAACATTTTGCCCGTAGGTAGATACTCCGCCACCACCCCAAGACATATTTATGGCGTCAGCTCCGTTATCAGCAGCCCAAATAATCCCATCGTAACCTCCTGTAAGAGCACCTGTGGAACAATTTCCAATTTTTATTGGCATTACGCTTATGTTATAACCCAAAGAGGCAACACCGAGATTGTTATTGGTTTCTGCACCAACAGTCCCCGAGACATGAGAACCATGGAATCCATCATTACCACCACAAGGAGAAGGATCATTATCATTATCGACTACATCTCTTCCTGGCACAATTTTATTCACCAAATCTGGATGATTAACTTGTATAGCGTTGTCAGTTACCGCTACAACGATATTTGCGTCTCCTGTCGAAATATCCCACGCTTGAGGTGCATTCACTTGATACAAACACCACATACCATTATTGAATGAATTTGTAAAGTAAGTATCATTAGGGGTTAAAAAACTCTTATGAAGTTCTTTCTTTTCAGCGTATGCAACATCAATTTCAGACTTCACACGTTCAATTAATATATCAGCCTTTTGTATCTCAGAAAAACGAATTTCATAGGTTCGAACAAGTTTTTCATCTTTAATATTTGGGTGTAATTGAACCACCTCATAAATTCCAAATTCTTGGAATGTGCTTTGCAAAAAAGGGTTATCCTCTGGCTGAAGTTCCCCTTGAAAGGTTTTAAACATGTGTCCACCGACAGGGACTTGGAAGATTACTTTACCATCTTGGTAGTCGGAATTAAAGTTTTGTGAAAAGGAAAGAAAACCCATACAAAAGAATATGAGACTAAGACATATGTATTTCATGAAGTAATAATTTAGAACTTAAAAATCTCGAAAATCTTTGACTTTAACAAAAAAATAGGCGCTTAATATAATAGTAATTTCATACAATTTTGAGTTACTACTAATGCAAAATAAGATTTATAAAATGGTTGTTTTTTAATGGTAACGCGTGACAGGTGGAAGAAAAATAACTTATGCATGCATAAAAAAAGGTCTACATATGCAGACCTTTTCGTTTTATAGTTTAGTTTATTTATTCACAAATTAGATAACCAGAATATCCCGTTCCATCAACAAATGTGTTACTGATTGCAGATAATGCATCATTTATCGAAGACAACGTATAATTCACAGGACATCCACCCAATGCTTGATTACCAATAACGAGAATTTCAGAAACTGTTAGGCCCACAAACTCTCCTTCAGCAACCAAAAGATCTCCAATGGAACCAGAGGCTGCTCCGAAATCTGGATCATAAGCATCAAAATCTAAAGCCAATTGCACTGCTAATAAATTTCCTGCTAAGGTGCTAATGTCACTTTGAGTTGGATCGATATAGTTTTGGCTTAAAACCAATGGTCCGCCACCTTGAGGGAGAAAATCAGTGACAGCTTGTGCACTTGTTAGCGTAATGGTAAAATCACATCCTATGCTTACTCCATTAGGATAGGCACCTTGAAAATTATTATGCAAATAAGTACCAGGATTATTCCCACTTGGAGCAGCGCCCCATCCCCCTTGCGTTTGGGTTCTATAATCGCCTTCATCAATGTCACAAGGATCACAATCCGTTAAGTCACCTAAACAAATTGTGGAAATCCAACCCCAACGATTACCAGGAAAATCATAGTCTCCGTCACCTATTGCAGTTTCCTCTTCACCTGTAACCAAGTTTCTGACTGCGGCATGAGCGATAAAACAAAAGCAACTATCAATAGTCGACAATGGAATTTCATATACATAAGATTGGACTGGAGGAACGTGGTCCACACTGTATGGGAATTGACCAAATTGTGGATTACACCCACCGCTTAAGGGAATATCACCACAATCTCCTACATAAACATGAGACTCATCCATTACCCAATCTCCTGTAGTGGTGAAAGTCACTAATAAATTATTTTCTTGAAGCCCGATACTGACATCCCCAACGGGTATCGTTTGACCCGCTAAAAAGGGTGTGGTAAATATGGTGTCACATGCTAATTCAATTGGTTCATGAATCGTATAATCCTCATAGCAAGGTGAGGTTTCGCTATTACATGACATAATAACTATAGCTAAAATAAGCGGGTAGAAAAGTTTAGTAATTGAAAGTGCTTTCATCGTTTTGATTGAATTCGTTAAAAATTTTGTTTTACTACGATGAAATAAGAAAGAAACGGAGTTAATGGCGTAGTGAGAAAATAGACTATTAATTAACGCTAAAAGTTGCATGCTTCAATAAATAGTATTTGAACGATTGGGAAAACTGAACGAAGAGGCAGTAATTACCTTGCAAAATGAAGATCTAAAATCACGAATCAAAAAACCCTAAACTATTGCTAGCAAAGGGTTTTTGAAGTGGTCCCACAAGGGCTCGAACCTTGGACCCCCTGATTATGAGTCAGGTGCTCTAACCAACTGAGCTATAGGACCCGATGGAAATCCATCATAGAGGGTGCAAAAATAATAAAATATTCGTTTTTTATTGGATTAAAGAAACTCTTTTCTTTCGTATTTTTGAATCATGAAATTATTTATAAAAGTCCACTTATACTTTATTACATTTTGTGCATCTTCATTAAACCTTCTATTTGCGCAATCTGTCTTCGTTTGGGAAGATCCTATAGTTGTAGCCGACGGAAGTATATATGGGTTTACAAGGCCAAGAATTGTATTGAATCAAAGTAATGAGCCTGTAGTGACCTTTGGTCAACTTGGAACTGGCATCATTCATTCAACCAAACTCAACGGAAGCGCATTCGAAACCCCAATTCAGCTTACCCCAGATAACTTCGAGACCTATCTTTCCTCTTGGACAGGTGCTGAAATGGCAGCCCAAGGCGATACTATTGTTGTCGTATTTAAACAAAACCCTATACAAGATGGACATATTTATACTGTGCGCTCTACTGATGGAGGGATAAGCTTCTCAGATACAATTCGAGCAGATTCACATGGAGCAGGTGTAGCATGGTTACCGAATATTTCTATGAATGAAAATGGAAATCCAAGTGTAATTTATATGGCCCATGATTCCATTTGGCTTAATCCGAGATATGTCGTTGCACATTCTAATGATGGAGGGATAAGCTATAATTCGGCGCAAGAAGTTACTCAGGGAATACCTGAGGAGGCATGTGATTGTTGTCCGGCAGCATATACCTCAAACAATAATGATCATGCATTACTTTACCGGAATAATGAAGGTAACATTAGAGATGTTTATGCAGTACTTTCAAATGACGAAGGAGCCACTTTTACGACCTATGACAATATAGATCAACTGCTTTGGTCCATTACTTCATGTCCCTCTACTGGACCGGACGCGATTATTGATCAGTCACACTTATTTACAGTTTCGGCTAGTGCCGCTTCTGGAAAATATAGGAGCTACATCACAAAAAATGATTTAACAAGTTTTTCCGTTGTGGATGGTGCTTTTATGTTACCACCCCCAGAAAACAATAACGGAAAGAGCAATTACCCAAGAATTCACGGGAATTATGATTCTTTATTTGTAGTATGGCAAACCTCAGAAAATAGCAATTTTGAAATCTTTTGTGGCTTTGGTAATGCTAATGACTTTTCTCTTTTTGAGCAAACCAAAAGTCAAGTCAATATTGTGGAAACAGGAAACCAACTTAATCCAGATATTTACTACCGCAATGGACATGTTCATGTGGTTTTTAGGGACGGCTCAACAGGCAATGTGATTTACCGCAAAGGAAGACTCAGCAATCTAGGTCTTAACCAAACTTCAAATTCGTATGTAAACATTTACCCAAACCCTTGTACTGAATCGATTCGACTTGCTGGAAATATAAAAGATAATACTTATAGTATATATTCAATTAATGGCACACTAATAACTAGAAATCAAGTATATAACACTGATAATACTATTGATGTCAGCCAGCTAACAAATGGATCATACATTCTTTCTATTGGAGGTATAGATTTACCCTTTGACGTAAGAAAATAGAAGCTACTACAAATTCTCTTTAGTGCTGAGGTTGTCATAGAGATAAAGCGGTAACGCTAATGAAAACCCAACCATAAACAAGCAAATAATGTATTTGGTAATGCTGAGCTTTTCGGTTCTTTTTTTGTGTATTAAAAAGATTGTAAAAGCGCTCGCAGCGACCGTAATATCCATTGAAATCATAGCCATAGGATGTGTCGCAAAAAGCTGCGGAAAAAACCCCGCCATACTACCATTACTTTCAATTAAAAAATGAATGAGGTGATAGTAAGGTAATATAACACCTAGAATGCACAGAATGAGATATACTTTTTTCATAACTAATAATATTTAGAAATTAAGATCATTAAGACTTCTGGGCACGAGCCTGAAGTAAGAACCAGCATAAAGCCCCAAATAGAACAGATGCAAATAACAAATGTGCTGTTCTAACAAGCCCGGGCATGTCTACATGAGCCAATAAAACGCCTGAGAACAGCTCCATTGCCAGGACAAAGAAAGACAGTCGTATCGCGCCATACTGCTTTCCTTTTTCATTGAACCAAAAGATAACACAAAGCAGAACTAGAACAAGCCAAGAGAAGCTTCTATGTATGTAGAATGGAATACCCACACTTTCAGTCCAAGCAGACTGAGGCACTTCATTTTTAATGAGCAGGTCAATCGATTCTCTAACCTGAGTACCTAAAAACATTTGATAAAACGTGATAACAAAAACGATCCAAAGCATCCAAAGCATCCACTTTGGATTCGTAAATCGTCCAAAAACATACTTTTGGTTGCTTGCTAAGATTGTAAAGTAAATTTGTATACCGATGATCAAAAGCGCCATAAACATGTGTATGGTGATCGTCCATGGCACTAGATTCGTGGCAACTACAATTGAGCCAAACCAGGCTTGAAAAGCCATTAAAACCAAATTTATGGCGCTCACCCATAATAGCTTTGATTTTCTGTATGCAAACAAAAGCCAAAAGAAAACCAGCAGCATGGCATTACCTGCAAGAAAACCAAACAATCGATTCACATATTCTATCCAGGTTTTTTGAGCATTAAAAGGCTCCTCACTGTATACTGAGGGGTCACTGAGCAATACAGCGGATGTTTCCTCCATTCCTATGGCATCGAGAACTTTGGTGAATTTTTCAACTTTCTTCGTTCTTTTTTCAAGATAGGCTTCACGATAATTAATAGGTAATTCATCAGCGTTTGTTGGAGGAATCCATTCTCCAAAACATTTTGGCCAATCTGGACATCCCATTCCACTTCCGGTAATACGAACAAAACTCCCCGCAATAACGACAAGATAAATTAGTATTAAAACAACCCAGTTAAACCGAATGAAACGCTTAGAAAATGTCATACCTCAAAATTACCGAAACCATTTGTCATTAAACCACCTCAATTAAGTTTTGTTTAAGCCCAAGAAACATTCCCAAAATACAATCGGAAGCCTTATCT
>JAKMFD010000181.1 GCA_022425625.1 Crocinitomicaceae bacterium
AAGTTGTGATTGGAACCCACAATCTTGACTTGACGCGAAATGATCTTTTACTAGAGTTAACGAAAGAAGGAATGCCTTCTGCGTCCATGTCTGGTATGTTTAAAGGCTTTTGATTTTTAAAGACCCAACCAGGATGCCTATCAATGGCAGTGCGCTCAATCTCAACACGTTCTTCATCTGTGAAACCTTGTGAGCCAAATAGTCTGAGTTTTGCAGATTGCGTATCCCATAATAAAAGCGCGCTGTGCGGTACATCAATGAAGCCCTCAATAATTTTATATAGTGCATCCGAAATAGACTGCGCATCATGAGCTGTGGAGAGCAGTTCAGCTATCTTATTAAAAAAATGAAGGTTATTTTTAGTTCCCTCGTCCATGGGTTATAGCCCATTTATCGCAGCGTCACAACAAGCCTCATCTTGAGAATAGTGACCGCCACTTATGCCAATAGCACCAACGAGTTCCTCATTAATGTAAATCGGTTTGCCTCCGCCTAGTAACATAAAGTCATTTATATCATGAGCCCCACCATTTAATATTGGATCGTCTTTGATGAATTCATACCAATCTTTCCCTGTACCCATTCCAAAGCCAACAGCAGTTACTGCTTTTTTTCGGGAAATATCCGATGCAATTAATGGTGCATTGTCCATGCGGCAAAACAGTTTCGTATTACCACCGGTATCACAAATTGTCAATGCAATTTTGAATCCAATTTCATCAGCTTTTTCAAAAGCAAGTTTATACAACTTCATACAGGATTCCAGTGTAAGTTCGTTTTTCGAGAAAGTATTCATATATTGAGTAGATTTAGCGTTAATAAGAAAAATATTTTTTTAACAAGTATAATACAATATAAAGATAAAATATGATTTATTGCTTATGTTATATAAGTAAAAAAAGTAGTCATTTGAATTATAATGACATTGAAGAGATTGTAAGTTATTCTCAAGAAAACAATACGGATAAACAAATTACCGGTGTGCTCATTTCTTACAAAGAACATTTCTTACAATACTTAGAAGGTGATTCTGTAGAGATATATGCTTTGTTCAATAAAATAAAAAATGATACGAGACATGAAGCAATACATTTGCTTCAGTACTCACCATTGCCAAATAGACTGTTTTCAAATTGGTCTATGGCTTATAAGGAAATTTCAGGATTATCAGATGTTACTTTGTCTGAACATGAAGAAATTTGTGTTGACGGCATACGGGATGTGGTTCATAAAAATGAATTCTGGAAAGGTATCGAATCCATAGAAGTAATTTCAAACCTCATAAATACCTAGTCCAAGGTTGCATGCCGACCATTATCTAGATTTTCAGAGTTGTCTAATTTAAATTAAACTCAACCAATCTTCCTTTTTTCTAATTTCATGCTTTTTCAACCTTGTTTTTGTTCATGAATCAAATTCATTACTCAAACTCAACACAAAGGCAAGGAGCTCTTTTAGCTATGGCACGTTTATCAATTGCGTAACCAACGACAGCTAATATTTTTTCTTCATCTATAAGGAGCCAAATATTTTTTCTTTTGGAGCGTGGTACTTTTGCATCTTTAAGAATATTAGAAACGAGTTTCGATCCTTTAATCCCTATAGGGTTGATCCTATCTCCTGTCTGTATTTTTCTTAATGAAATTCTTCCCTTAATTTTTGAATTATCAATGAAAATACTAGATTTTGAAAAGGTTTTAGGGAGCTCCGTTACGCTGTGTTTCTTGAATGTAGGAGGAGGTAATTTATCAGATTTGGTTTGAAAGAGTAGACCATCCGATTCTTTCCAAATGATTTGATAATTCGTTGTATTGCTGTTAATAAAAATTTTCTTACCGTTAGGTCCAACTGCAAGCTTTAGAATAGAAAGAGCTAAGGATTTTGGAATGTCTAAAAGATCAAGAAATTCTATCCATTGAGTTGAATTAAGGACTTCTAATACTTTAAATGGCACATGAAAATCTTTATTCTTTGAAGGTATCAGGTGTTGAACATCCCTTCGGTCATCATTTGTTTGCCTTCTAAAAATTTGTTGAAGTTTGTAAACGTCATTGCTGAGGCTGGGGTACAAGGACTCTAACTCAGGAAGTAATACATTCCGCCAGATGTTTCTATTGTAGGTGTTTTTAGCGTTGCTCAGGTCCTCACGCCATTTGAGCTGAATTATTGCGGCGTAATCATATATATCCTGCTTCTTAAAAGCTAATAATGGTCTTAGGTAAGGATGTGAATATGTTTGCATTCCAGCCATTGCTCTCAATCCACCGCTTCTAGCCATCGCAAGCCAAAAGTTTTCCAATTGGTCATTGTAATGGTGAGCTAAGCATAAAACAGAAAGCGGTCTTTTCTCGAGATGCTTTTGAAAGTAGCTGTATCTGATTTCCCTTGCTATATTCTGCAGATTACCTCCGTTTTTTAACATGGTTGTTAAATCACATTGATGTAAGTGGAAAGTAATATTGTTGAATTCACAAAATTCTCGAACAATCTCAGCATCGAGTTCACTATCCAATCCTCGAAGGTTGTAATTAACGTGAAGCACTGAGCAGGAAATATTATGTTTAGCGAATAGAGATAAAAGCACCATAGAATCACAACCTCCACTTACTGCTAAAAAATAATGAGGTGCGTTAATCTTTTTAAGTTCACTGATGAATATAGTTTCAATTTTGTCCTGCAATTCCATCTAGTAATTTTTGAATCTTAATCCCACACTCTTCGTATTCTTTTTCAGGTTCCGAACTAATCGTTATAGCACTTCCCACTGCACAGCTTAAAGTTTTTAAATTTTGATTATAAATGATAGTACGAATGATCACATTTAAATCGAAATCCCCGCTAGGGTCAATGTATCCAATAGAGCCCGAGTAAAGACCTCTTTTAAAGCTTTCGTGTTCTTCAATGAGTTGCATTGCACGTATTTTAGGGGCGCCTGTCATAGAGCCCATCGGGAATGTTGCATTTAAAATATCTAAGAATTTCAGTTCGGGTTTGAGCATGCAGGATACGGTAGAAATCATTTGATGTACTGTTTTGAAAGAATAAATCTTGCATAATTCTTCAACTTTAACAGATCCTTTTTGAGCAATTTTAGATAAGTCATTTCTCATTAAATCAACAATCATGATGTTCTCAGATCGCTCTTTTGGATCACGCTCAAGTCGTGTTTTCAGTAAGGTGTCTTCAGTTCCATTAAATCCTCTTTTTGACGTACCTTTAATAGGTTGGGTAAGCAGCTTTTGCCCTTGGCGCTTCATAAATCGTTCAGGGCTTCCACAAAACACTTCATATTCATCAAATTTAAAATAGCTTGAAAAAGGTGCTTTTGTAATGTTATTTATATTGAAGTAAGTGTTTTTAACTGTCTCTAAATCAACATTATTTGATGTGTATTCTTTACAGAAATTAACTTCGTAAATATCTCCTCGTTGTATATGATTTTTTAATTTTTTTACTGAGTTTATATATTCTTCTTTATCAATTCCAGCACCAAATATTACTTTATTTTTATTTTCATTTTGTTTTGGTTGAACGAGTGACGCAAGTATACGTTTAGCTTCGCTTAAATTGTCCTCATTATCCAATCCTTGGACTATTTCTAAGACGTCGTCATTTATTTTTACCACACATTTTGGGACCCACAATACTGCGTTTGGAAATCCCAAAGAATCAAAATTTGATGAGCTGAGCTGTTCTATTTCGTTTTTTAGATCATAAGAAAGACATAAAAAGATATAACGGTTTGAATTTTCATCGATGAAGTTTTGGATATTATCCATAGTATTATGCTCTTGTAAGCGCAATAGTTGGTTTCCTCCAAAACCTAAAAGTCCTGTTGAATCATTACTATTCAAGAAACAAATGTTTTTATTCATACCTGTATAATATCCTACCTTTTTGATAACAAACTCAATGGGTTATTGTGTTTTAACAAATATTGGTATAAAATTAATACCATTAAACCTTTTATGGGGTTATGTGTTCTTATATTTACAACTTTTTGCGGCTAATGAGACTTCTTTTAATACTTTTAACTTTTGCTTGTCTGACACTTTCAGCACAAAAACCAATAACCTATACCATTAGTGGTTATGTTGCTGATGCGACAAGTGGGGAGGCGATGATTGGAGTTAAGATATACGTTCCAACTATCAATAAAGGAACAATTACAAATAACTATGGTTTTTTCTCGCTTACACTTGAGGAAGGGGATTATCAAATTCAATTTAGGTCGGCATTGTTTCCTACTGAAATTAAAGACATTAAACTCTTTCGTGACATAGATTATAATATTGAGCTTGGGAGCTCTTTTCAAAATCTTGAAGAAGTTGTAGTAAATGGTAAGAAAGGTGAAAATGTAAAGTCCACTCAAATGGGTGCAATAGCACTTGATATTGAAAGTATAAAAGCCTTACCTGCTTTTATGGGGGAGGTCGATGTTGTTAAAACGATTCAATTACTTCCCGGAGTTTCATCTGCTGCTGAGGGAGGGCAAGGTTTTTATGTTCGTGGGGGAGGTCCTGATCAAAATCTAGTACTTTTAGATGAAGGTGTGGTATACAATGCCGCGCACTTGTTTGGGTTTTTCTCCGTGTTTAATGCTGATGCCGTTAAAAGTGTTAATTTGATTAAGGGTGGTATGCCCGCAAATTATGGTGGTCGCATGTCTTCCGTTTTAGAAGTCAACATGAATGAGGGCAATAACAAAAAGTTTAAAGTTAAAGGTGGAATTGGAGCAATCTCATCAAGAATGACTGTTGAAGGTCCTTTAAAGAAAGATAAAGGATCTTTTATAATTTCTGGAAGGCGAACTTATATTGATTTAATTATGAAGGCTGCCATACCTGATACTTCACCTTTTGCAGGAACGAGTTACTTTTTCTACGATGTAAATGCGAAGTTCAATTACAAAATAACCGACAAGGACCGTATTTTTTTAAGTGGATATTATGGTAAAGATGTTTTCTCCTTTGCTGACAACGAAGGAGGTTTTAGTGTCGATATGCCTTGGGGGAACGGTATCGCTGCATTGCGCTGGAACCATTTGTTTAGTAAAAAGTTATTCATGAATGTGACCGGAACAGTTTCTGATTATATGTTCCAATTTGGATCAGCCCAAGATCAGTTCAGATTTAGCTTAGCTTCAGGGGTGCGAGATATAGGTTCTAAGGTCGATTTTTCTTATTTCCCCAATCCAAGACATTTAGTGAAATTCGGTGCAAATCACATCTACCACACCTTTACACCTACGAGTGTTTCTGCTGAATCTGATTCCGTAGTTTTTGATACAGGTGCAGCTCAGCGTCTTTTTTCTCATGAGACGGCATTTTACATAATGGATGATTTTGAGGTTAACGACAAACTTAAAATCAATGCAGGTTTGCGCTATAGCATGTATCACCATGTTGGTCCTTTCACCCGATACATAAATGGAGATATAAGCGCTCAAGATTCAACCGTTAATTATGCTTCAGGCGATCTGATAAAGTTTTATCATGGTTTAGAGCCGCGGCTTTCGATGCGTTGGTTGCTCCCTGATAATAGTTCAATTAAAGCCGGTTATTCATACAATTATCAATATGTGCATTTGACGTCATTGAGCGCTGTTTCATTACCTACAGATATATGGTATCCAACAACAGATATTGCGAGACCTCAAATTGGATGGCAGGCTAGTGTAGGATACTTTAAAAACTTCTTTGATGACAAGTTCGAAACCTCTGTCGAAGTATACTACAAGAAGATGGATAACATGATCGAGTATAAAGAAGGTGCCTTACCTGGCGATAATGTAAACGACAATACGGATAACTTACTTGTTTTCGGTGAAGGATGGTCTTATGGTGTAGAGTTTTTCTTGAAAAAGGCCGTTGGTGATTTCACTGGATGGATTGGCTACACTTGGGCCAAATCTGATCGAAGATTTCCAGATTTGAATTCAGGTAACCTTTATCCAGCAAAATATGATAGAAGGCATGACTTAAGCGTTGTAGGTACTTATAAGCTAAATGATAGATGGACGTTCAGTACTGCTTTTGTTTATGCAACGGGAAATACCTTAACGCTTCCATCGTCTTGGTATGTTCAAGAGCAGAATTTATTATTCAATTACGGCAATAGGAACTCCACGCGTATGGCTCCTTATCACAGACTTGATTTATCAGCTACACTCTACAGTAAAACTCATAAAACCAAAACAGATATTGACGGAAATGAAATTAGGGTAAAAAAGAAATTTAAAAGCAATTGGGCTTTTTCTATTTATAATGTATACAATAGAGCAAATCCATTCTTCATGTACGTTGATAATGATGGAGATTTTTTAGCAGGAGATTTTCAACTTACTGTCAAGCAGGTTTCCTTATTTCCAATCATACCAAGTGTAACTTGGAATTTTGAATTTTAAAATGAAAAATTTAATTTATACCATTAGTGTTTTTATGCTGCTTCAATCTTGCACGAAAGAAGTTGAGATTGCCATACCTGGTTATGAAGAGCAGCTTGTTGTTGACGGCGTTATAAAAACAGGTGAGCCAGCAATAGTGCTTTTATCATCAACAGCCAACATCTATTCGCCAACAAATCTTAGTGCATACTTAAATGGATTTATTTCAGGGGCTCAGGTCGTCGTATCTGATGGAGTTATGAGTGATACACTCATTGAAATATGTACCGATAATTTACCTCCTGGAACAGAAGAACTTGCTGCAGCTTTTTTTGGCATTCCAGTAGAGGATTTAGTACAGCTCAATTTGTGCGGTTATTTTTCAACTAGTATAGTTGGAGAGGTAGGTAAGACATATAGTTTAGAGGTTAATGTAGATGGTGAGACTTACTCCTCATCAACGTCTATTTTAGAACCAACGGCTTTAGATTCATTGTATTGGAAACCAGAGCCGCCTCTTGAAAATCACGGCTTTTCTTGGGCTACCTTAACGGATCCAATAGGGTCATATGATGCTTATTTATGGGAAGTAAAACAGCTTAATCAATTAGAAGACGGAACTTTAGATCCAGTATCTTACAAGACGTTTAGTCCATTTTTTGATGATATATTCTTTGATGGGTTGACTTTTGATTTTGCTTATGAGAATCCAATCAATTTTTTTGATGAGGATGTTAATCCTGATTATAGAGGTTATTACGAAGAAGGTGACACTATTTTGGTAACACTTTCTAAACTCGGGAAAACGGAATTTGATTTTTTTGAAAAAAAATACAATCAAATATATACTGCCGGGAATCCATTCGCAACTCCAACAAATATCCCTTCGAATATTGAAGGCGGTGCCTTAGGGATATGGGCAGGCTTTTCACCTGTTTCAGACACGCTTTATTGTCAGCCTTAGGGCGTAAGACGTTCTATAATCTCCTTTGCATTAGGGAATGCATCCAAAAGTTGTTCTTCGGTGAACAGCTCAAAATCTTTGAATTCGAATCCAGGTGAAACAACACAGCTGACAAGTGCATATGAATTTGCCTCTAATACAGCACTTCCAAATATGGTGTTTCCTTTTACGAGATGTTGCGGCCGACTAGCAGTTCCATACGATTTACCAAGAATAAGCTCCCTGTGCACACCTTGCTCAAGTATATGAATAGAAATTGGACTTCCCTCGTGATGAAACCACAGCTCGTCATTGGAAATCCTGTGAAAATTAGAAACATTTTCTGACGTTAATAAAAAGTAAATGGATGTCATAAGAACTCCATTCAGTGTTTCTGTTTTAACTGTTGAGCGATAGGTTTCTGCATAAAACCCTCCTTCTGGATGTTTTGATAATTCAAGATCACGAATCAGTTCATCTATTCTATTCAATGGGTCCGGGTTTAAATGTTGAGCCATTACTTTTGGTAAGAGGGAAAAAATATTTCAAATCTAAGGATAAAAAAGCGCCACTAACACTGTCAATATCGGTAAGCTCATAACCTTGATATTTATACATTCCAGCCAAATAAAATAAAGGTTCGAGAGGAATCTGAACTGCACCGCCGAGATAAAAGAAACCAGAATTTTTACTTCTAAATTCGAAGCCGACATTCCCGTTGAAATCAGCGCTAAACTTTTTCTTGTAATCAACATAACCCGTATGTATAAAAGAATGACTGCCTTCTAAATTGTTCACACCTCCAATGGTTGATGGTTTGTATACGGCTGATATACCTAGTGAAGCGTTTGCATACCATGTTTTATTGAGTTTAATGTAAATCAAACAGTTTAATGGAATGTCATAAGAGAGAAAGCTAAGGTCACGTTCGGCAAATTGATTTGAATCTACAACGCTCATTTGTAAATTAAAATTGCGATGAATTAGATTTATACCTGTTTCAAAGGCGATGAGTTTCGTTATACCGGCTCTTACTGTCGCTCCTATAGAATAACCTCTTTTTTGAGTGCAAGTACTCGAAAATTCTTGATTGTTTAAGGTTAAGGATTTGCTACCTACGAAATTATTAGGAAATAATGCTTTATAGTGAACGCCAAAGTAAGATGGCACTTTGTTGGATTGGGCATAACTTAGACCACTTAGCAATAAAAAAAGTAGCGTTATGGATCTCATTTTATTTGTTCTGTTTTTTCGTTTAGATGCTCCATGTGCTTGTAATAACTCAAAATTGAGAGAAGTAGTATGCTAAGGCCGAATAAAAGAACAAACCAACGCAAGGTAAAGAATGGTATAAGAGGCTTCTTATGTTTACCCTCAACCTTAAAGTTCATACGCATTGTTTGTTTATAAAATTTTTTATGAACCGCAAATAGGGTGTAGGAGACTTGTTTTTTATCTTCTGTATCCTCTTCAAATGCTATTTTCTGCTCTTCAAGTTCTCTCCTAAATGAATTTGCTTTTTCTTCGTTTGTAAAACGATAAACAACATAATCAGGATTTGACGGGTGTTTCGTGAAATTCACAAGACCCAAATCAAGATGTTCTATGGGGTTTTCCATATTGTATTGTATTCAATAGGTTTTCTGTGTGATTTCGGCCAAGCTTCTTTCGTATATCCAAGATAAATTAAACCCAAGCATTTGTCTTTTTCACCAATATTTAAATAATGATTCATTTGTGAGGAATAGATGAGTTTAGGCGACGACCAAAAAGCTCCTATTCCGTATGCATTTGCTGTTAATTGCATGTTCTGTATAGCACAAGCGACAGCTTCAATTTCTTCAATTTCGGGTATTTTTTCCTCTTTTTGACGCGACATGTTTACCGCTATTACAACAGAGGAAATCAATGGTCTGCGTATGAGCTTTGCGAGTTTCATATCGTTTTGCGACTCGGAAGATGTAGTTTCCATATAAATTCTTCCTAAGTTTTGGCTGAGCTCATTACGTGATGCTTCAGATTGAAACACTTGAAAACGCCACGGTTCGGTTTTTCCATGATTTGGAGCCCATTGCGCATTATTCAAAATTAGCTCGATTTGGTCCCTTTGGACCTTTCTTTCTGTGAATTGCTCTGGGCGTATCGTTCTCCGAGAACGGATTAAATCATTGACTTCAGATAGGTTGAATTTCATGAAAATATTTTCACAAATTTACATACTTCCGATGAGTTAATTGCAATAAGTCTTACTGTAAACATCTGCTGCTTCCATACCTAATGCAATGGCTCTTTTTAGATCTCTACAGCAACCTTTTTCATCACCATTCATTCTTTTTACAAGCGCACGCATGTAGAAGTAATTGGGGTTTTCAGTGTTGAGGAGAATCGCATGATCCAAATCATGAATGGCAAGATGAAAACTTTCTGCAGTAAAATGAATAAAGGATCGAATAGAGTAGAGGTGGGATATTGTAGCTTTGTCTTTCGGGATGCTTTTTGTAGTTCGTATGCCATCATTCAATAAAACCAAAGCCTCCTCATATTGTCCTCTGGAAATAAGGACGTCAGAAATCTTCGCATAAGCATCTGCAAATGCACTATCGTAAGCTATGGCCTTTTCGTAGTTGTACAATGCTGATAGGGTGTCACCTTTTTGAAGCTTTTTGTCACCTTTTTCAATAAGGTGGAATGCTTTCTTTTGTGCACTAACAGAAAGGCTTAAACCAAAAACTAAAACTAAAACAATTCTCACTTCACCAAATTTAATTGTTTTTGAATAAACTCTACTTAAGGATTATTATTTGTTTAAATATATTTATCTTTGCACCTCTATTGGCCTCGTGGCGCAACTGAATAGCGCACCTGATTACGGCTCAGGAGGTTACAGGTTTGAATCCTGTCGAGGTCACAAACAAAAAAGCTTCCCTTATGGGAGGCTTTTTTTGTTTTATGTATTTCTAGATAAGGATGAAAACCTGCTTTGACCTGAGCATTAGAAATGCGAAAGCTCCGAATGAAGTGAGGTAATCCTGTCGAGGTCACGACTAGCAAAAGCCTTTCTTATAGAGAGGCTTTTTTTAATTTGAATATTTTATATTTTTGACGTTAAACAATACATAAATGTCCAAATCTATTTTTTTTTCCTCATATTTCTTCGGTTTATTTATATTCATTCCCTTTTTCTCTTCCTCTCAAAAAGGTTCGACTTCCAATAATGAAACGTTTACAATTAATGATGATTTTCAAGTTCTAAAGGACACCCTAATTCAATCGGAACAATTTATTGATCCATTCGCACAAACTCTATCATCTGCCTCAAGGTGGGATCAATCTGTTCACGATATTCCGGCGAGTACTGTTATTATTGACAGAGAGGAAATATCGGAAAATGGATATATGACGCTTCAGGAAATCCTTGAAAACATTCCCGGTCTCTTTTCCATTGACCATCGGAGCGAGACTGGTGTAACCGTTGGTGTCCGTGGTTTCTGGTCGGATTTCAATAAAAGTGTTATGATTCAAGTTAATGGTGTTACTATGCTCTCTGAGCGGCGAAATGATTTTGCTCTTTTCAGAATTAATATTCCTGTAGAGGCTATTGATAAAATAGAGGTGGTTCGAGGTCCGATGTCTGTTATATACGGAGCAGGTGCATTTTTCGGAGTTATCAACATAATAACAAATAGTAAAGCTTCAGGATCGAATTCCATGATTTCAAACAGTTTTGGGTCGCAACGAACTTTGAGGAATTTCGTTCGATACTCTGCCAAATCAGGAGCATGGGATTTATCATTTAATGCTATGAATTACCGCCGAGATGGTTTTAGTGAGGAATGGAATGATATGGTTAGCGATGATATATACGATGCCGATATTAATGATCCAAATACAACTACAATAGCAGATTATCAGGGGTTATCTGTAAATAGGGAAAGATACTCTTCGACTGAGCAATCATTCAATCTAGCAATGGGGCATGGAGGATTTTTCGCAAATATAAACTGTGCTTTTTCAGATTTTGGTTTTAGTTGGTCATATGCTCCAAATTTCCCAGGACCCAAAGAAAGAAATGATTTCAAGGCCTTTACCGGTAATTTTCAGATGGGTTATGGTGGGAGTTTTAAGAAATTCGATTATCAACTTAAGGCCACATACATGAAGTCGAAAGTGGATATGGACTACAACTTTAAAACTGACGACAACTTCAGACTGAGTGAGGACCGCACCTCTGCACTGAGATTAGAGCTCAATACAAGAATAATTCTATTGGAATCTGATTCCAAAAACGGGCTTAAGATTGACTTGCTATCAGGTTACTACTACAATGGGAATATGGAAAATAATTCGTTTTATGTAACTCCCGAAATTAATCGACAAACCTGGTATTGTGGTTTGGCACCCAATTCAATAGTAAATACCCACGCACTTTATGCGCAAAGTGAGCTCAAGAAGGGGAGATCCAAATTAATACTTGGATTAAGGGCAGAACGAGAGGGAGGGTATGATCTTCTATATCATCAAAATCAAAATTTACCAGATTCTCTTTATACAAAATTGTACCTGGAGTCTTACAAACCCTCGAATAATATCTTTTTAACTCCAAGAATTGCATACATATATTCCTTTTTACCTAAAAGCAATTCTACCCACTATCTAAAAGCTATGCTTGGTAAAGCAGTTAAACAAGCAAACGTAGTTCAAAATGTGAATGATGTTATGAAAACGTATTATACGGCAACTGGACAGTACCCTGATGAATATTTAAAACCAGAAACGATATGGACTGCAGAAATAGGTTATACCCTTGTGAATGACTCTCTAAAGTTTGAATTGAATACCAATATTTTTTCTAACCAACTAGAGTCATTAATTACGAGACTACCAACAACATTATCTGACGGTACTTATGTGGCCTATAGCTCTAATTCTGGTCAAATGCGCACCTTCGGTGTTGAGGTTATTGTAAAGAAGAAATTTAAAATTAATATTAATAGAAAACACCCAGTAATTTTTAAAACTTCTGGTAGTTTCACCTATCAAAATACCAGATTGGAACCTACTGATTATGATACAGCCATGGTATCATTTTCGCCTCCGATACTGTCAACTTTAAAATTGACGGCAAAATA
>JAKMFD010000187.1 GCA_022425625.1 Crocinitomicaceae bacterium
CACACATGGTTTTTAGAGGTAGAAAAATGCTCAATTGGTCATTAAATAATTATTTAGGCTTAGCAAATGACCCGGAAGTTAGAAAGCTAGACGCTGAGGTAGCTCAGGAATATGGATTTTCACACCCAATGGGAGCTCGTATGATGAGTGGAAATACAGATTTTCACGAACAACTTGAAAATGAACTCTCTGAATTTGTAGAAAAGGAGGATACCATACTTTGTAACTTCGGATACCAAGCAGTACTTTCTTGTATTGATGCACTCGTTGACAGGAAGGATGTTATTGTTTACGATGCTGAATCTCATGCATGTATTCTAGACGGTGTTCGTCTTCACATGGGTAAAAGATATGTCTTCAAACATAATGATGTTGAAGATTGTGAAAAACAATTGATAAGAGCAGAAAAACTTGCGGAAGAAACAGGTGGTGCAATTCTTGTCATTACTGAAGGTGTCTTCGGAATGAGAGGAGATCAAGGGAAACTTAAAGAAATTGTTGCACTAAAAGAAAAATATAATTTCCGACTATTTGTAGATGATGCGCATGGAATTGGAACACTTGGAGCTAAAGGAGGCGGAACTGGTCAAGAGCAAGGTTGTCAAGATGGTATCGATATCTATTTTGGGACATTTGCAAAATCTTTTGCATTAATTGGTGGATTCATCTCAAGCGATGCACAAGTAGTAGAATTTCTTAGGTACAATATGCGCTCACAAATCTTCGCAAAGTCTCTTCCAATGACACTCGTTAAAGGTGCATTGAAAAGACTTGAAATCATGAAAAGAAGTACGGCTCATAAAGACAAATTATGGGAGATTACAAATGCGCTCAAAAGAGGATTGGTAGACAACGGTTTTGAAATCGGCCCTTCAAATTCATGCGTTACTCCTGTTTATCTTAATGGCTCTATACCCGAAGCGACAAATTTAATTTATGACTTGCGTGAAAACTTCAATGTATTTTGCTCAATGGTTGTATATCCGGTTGTACCTAAGGGTATGATTATTTTAAGACTTATACCCACAGCTTCCCATACTTTGGAAGATGTCTCATTTACGATTGATTGTTTTTCTAAAATTGTAGGTAAGTTGAAAGCTGGTGAGTACATGGCAGATAAGATTGCTCCTGTTAAATAGCCCGATACGATTTAGTCAATTCCACGAGATTGTGTAGCTTTTGTGAATCTACACTTAGCACATCTGAAGCAAAATATTCAGAATTGTCTTTTACTTCCTTTTTTGTCCCTGAAAAATGAATTTCGTCAGGTTGCAAGCCATTTAGAATAGACTGAATGTTGTCAACTCCTACTCCCCCACCTGGTAAAATTTGTATACGCCCATTGGCATATGATTTATAAGATTTAAGCGTTTCTATACCCTCAAAAACGTTTACCGATTGACCTGAGGTTAGAATTCGATCAAATTTTAATTCAATTAAAATATCCATTGCACTTTTCCAATCGGAAATATCATCAAAGGCCTTGTGAAAAGTAAGCTCAATACCAAAACTTATTTCTCTAATCTGTCTAATTAGAGTAGCCAACAATCGTCTTTCTTTTGATAACGCTCCAATCACTAATCCTTGTATTCCTAGTTCCTTGTAAAGATGAACTTCATCGATAATTTGCTGGCATTCGCTTTCTGAATAACAAAAATCTCCTGCTCGCGGACGAATTAGCACATGTGTATTCAAATTCAAATCTAAGGACCTTCTGACAAGCGCTAAAGAAGGTGTTAATCCACCACAACTTAGATTCTGACATAATTCAACCCTACTGACTTTATGTTGAGCCGCAAGTTCTAAAGAGGTATAACTAGACGCACAGATTTCAATTTGCATAATCATTTGTATTTATTGTCTCGTATTATTGATACTCAATCTTAAAGATAGGTTAAATTGGGAATACCAAAAACTCCATTTGAAGCACTATTTTTTCCCTATATTTGCAAGCAATGAAAGGTACATCACAAAAAGAAAAACAGCAGAACGAAAATGTAAATTTCGAATCCTTTAAAACAACAATATTGGAGGATTACAAATTGGCTTGTTTGTCAAGAGAAGCCTCTTTATTAGGAAGGAAAGAGGTTTTAACAGGGAAAGCTAAATTTGGAATTTTTGGGGACGGTAAAGAGCTTGCACAAATTGCCTTAGCTAAGGAATTTCAGAACGGTGATTTTAGATCAGGTTATTATCGAGATCAAACCATAATGTTAGCGATTAAGGAGCTTACAATTGAGCAGTATTTCTCAGGGCTTTATGCACATACCGATGTTGCAATAGAACCTCAGTCTGCCGGACGTCAAATGGGAGGTCATTATGCGACAAGAAACCTGGATACGGATGGACATTGGAAAAATCTCATGCAACAAAAAAATAGCAGCTCGGATATTTCGCCAACTGCGGGTCAGATGCCAAGACTTGTCGGCCTTGCTCAAGCATCGAAAGTATATCGAGAAAATGAGGCTTTAAGTGCACTTGAACATTCAAAGAAATTTACAAATAAAGGAAACGAAGTTGCTTTTGGTACCATCGGTGATGCTTCAACTAGTGAAGGCCCATTTTGGGAATCTATAAATGCGGCTGGTGTTATGCAAATACCATTGGTAATGTCCGTATGGGATGATGGTTACGGAATTTCTGTTCCAAGAGAATTTCAAACAACAAAAGGATCCATATCAGAGGCATTGGCAGGGATGCAACGCACTGAAGACAAAAAAGGATACGAAATATTTGTTACTAAAGGTTGGGATTACGCACATTTATGTCAAACATACAAGAAAGCAGTACAAATTGCGCGTGAAGAGCACGTGCCTGTTCTTATTCATGTCAAGGAAGTTAATCAACCACAAGGCCATTCAACATCAGGTTCTCACGAAAGGTACAAAACCGAGGAACGTCTGATATGGGAAAAAGAATACGACTGCATCGCGAAATTTAAAGAATGGATTCTTGCATTTGAGGTGGATGGAAATAAAATTGCCGATGAAGAAACACTAGAATTGCTTCAAAAAGAGGCTAAAGTAGAGGTTAGACAAGCAAAAAATATTTCTTGGAAAAGGTTTACATCTGAAATTCAAGAAGAACTGACTGAAATCACAAACATTATAGATTCCGTTGCGGCAACAAGCAGCCAAAAAGCCTTTATAATTAAAGAATTGGAAGCGCTAAAGAAAGCATACGAGCCAATAAGAAAAGACCTACTTAATACTGCTAGGAAAGTACTTCGACTGTTGCACAAGGAGCAATCCCCGCAAAAAGAACAGCTTACAAATTGGATAAAAAAATCTATTGATAACTCACACGATAAATATAGCTCTCATTTATATTCGGAATCAAACGCTAATATTCACAAAGTTGAAGCGGTCGCACCTATTTATGGTTCAGATGGTCGTATGGAAGACGGAAGAATCATTTTGCGAGAGAATTTTAAAAAACAGCTAGAACAAATGCCAGAACTTCTCATTTTTGGGGAAGATGCGGGGAAAATAGGCGGCGTGAACCAATCTCTTGAAGGACTGCAAGATGCTTTTGGGGTCAATCGTGTGTTTGATACTGGAATTAGAGAGTGTACAATTATTGGACAAGGTATAGGAATGGCCATGCGCGGATTGAGACCTATCGCTGAAATTCAATATTTAGACTATTTACTTTATGCCGTTCAAGTATTATCTGATGATTTATCGACGGTTCAATATAGAACAAAAGGTGGACAAAAAGCACCGTTAATTGTTAGCACTAGAGGTCATCGTCTGGAAGGGATATGGCATAGTGGTTCTCCCATGGGGATGATCATTAATGCGCTGAGGGGGATGCACATTTGTGTTCCTAGAAATATGACCAAAGCAGCAGGATTTTACAACACACTTCTCGCCGCAGATGAACCCGCGTTGGTAGTAGAACCTCTAAATGGTTACAGAACTAAAGAAAATTACCCTGAAAATATAGGTGCTTTTAAAGAAGCATTAGGAGTACCCGATATCGTTCAAGAAGGGACAGATATTACGGTTGTCTCTTACGGTTCAACTTTCAATCTCTGTCAAGTTGCAGTGCAACAACTCGCACAATTAGGTATCTCTGTAGAGCTCATTGATGTCCAAACTTTAATTCCGTTTGACATCAATCATTTAATTTCTGATTCAATTAAAAAAACCAACCGATTGTTGATTGTAGACGAAGATGTAAGTAGCGGGGCAACAGGTTATATTTTGGATAAAATTATGGTAGAACAAGAATGTTTTTATCATTTAGACTCTGCACCACACACAATGAGTTCAAAAGACCACCGACCTGCATATGGATCCGATGGAGACTACTTTTCAAAACCGAACATTGATGATATCGTGGAAAAGGTATACGCTATTATCAGTGAAAGCGACCCCTCAACCTTTCCACCATTGTATTAATTCGAACTATTTATATTCGATCTGAAAAGGAAGTCGCATCATTGTACCATTCCACTCCGAACTAAATTGAATACTTCTCTCAATTGATTGAAGAACAGGATGCTTCATTATATTATTAGAGGGTTCAATATTTAGTTCTTGATGCTCCATAAAAGAAATCAACTCCTTGAAGGGGTCTTCCTTAACTTTTGGAAAATAAATGACATCATCAGATTTATTCCCATTAAGTGACTTTGCATAGTTAATAGCCGTGTAAAGAGACCCTATCGAATCTACCAAACCAACAGATTTAGCATCAGCACCAGTCCAAACACGACCTCTCGCAATTTGATTGACAGCCTCTTTTGTAAGATTTCTCCCATTACTAACTCTTTCCAAAAACTGCTGATATATATTATTCACCTCTCCCTGTGCGATGGCAAATTCAGCATCCGTCAATTTCCGATTAAGAGACATTACAGAATGCTCATGCGTTCCGATAATATCTACATCAACACCTATTTTCCCTAACATTTCTTTAGTGTATGGTAGCACACCAAATACACCAATTGAACCCGTCAATGTTGTTGGGTCAGCAAAAATGAAATCTGCCGGTGTGGACACATAATATCCTCCAGAAGCTGCATAGTCACCCATTGAAACAACTACCTTCTTTTCTTTATTAGTCAATGCAACTTCACGCCATATTTCTTCTGATGCCAAAGCACTTCCTCCAGGACTGTTCACGCGAAACACAACAGATTTAATAGACTTCATTTTTCTGACCTCTCTAAACAACTTACAAATATTATCACTTGAAAAACCCTTACCCTCTTTTGCTATTGAACCTTCGGCTAAAATAACAGCTACTGTTGGTTCGCCTGCTTGGGAAAGTGTCTGGTTTCTAAAAAAGACATCATTACTGTAGTCAGAAAATTGATATAAATTCAAGTCTTTTTGAGCTGTTACATTTACTTTTTTCATGAGTATTTTCAGCACTTCATCTTTGTATAAAGATTTATCCATTAACCCCTTGTCTACAGCATCTTCAACATTTTTTATATCAAGATTCGAGGCATATGAATTCAGTAAATCATAGGTTAATGGTCGGGACCCAATAATATCATCAAGCATAGAATTCCAAGTCGATTGCATGTATGCATTCATTTGTAAACGACTCGAGTCACTCATTTTATTAAGAAATAATGGTTCTACAGCACTCTTAAAGTCATTATTATTCCCTTTTAGAATCGCTACTTCAACACCAAGCTTTGAAAGCATATCCTTTATGAAATAAAGTTCACCACCTAATCCCAGCCACTGAAAAGTTGAGGTAGGAAAACCGTAAACTTCATCGGCTACTGAAGCTAAATAATAGGCTTGTTGAGAAATATATTCTCCTGAATTGTATGCCACAACAAATTTCTTGCTCTCTTTGAAGCGCTGTATTCCATTGCGCAGCTCTTGAGCCGTTGCCATACCACAATTTAAGGTGCCAAAATCTAAAAACAACCCTTCAATATTATCATCAGATGCCGCAGATTCAAGACCATAAAGTAATGCAGAGAGTCCATTCGTTGAATTAATTGACAATGATAATGGATCTAATTCAGCACTACCCTTCTCAGCAATTAGCCCTTTCAACTGAACATGTAAAATTGTATTTTTTTTAATATTCGTTTCCTCAGAATCAAATAGGAAAATAATACCTATTATGAAACCTATCAAAGTAATCAGGGCCACAAATGATAAGATACGCGCTAAAAAGACAGATAAAAATAATTTTTTGAATGGTATTTTAGTTTGCTTGTCTTCCATATTTTTTAATTTATAAATTTCCCGAGATTAAATCCATTTGCAACAATATTGAACTGTAAAGTAAGACGTATTTCTTTTAGATAATTATCCGTATAGAGCTTACCCATATTTGAAGAACGAACTAAGGGGAAATACAGTCCAAATATATCTCCAATAATAAATGCAGCACCTGCATTATACATATATTCCACCTTTTCAAAACCAGGATAAAATCCTTGATTGTAAAACAGACCAAAAACATTAGGCTTTATGGGTAACGCCAGATATGAGGTCAAGGATGCGATCCAGTTCCTGTTCGTTCCAACCGCAGAAGTGGAATAAAAATTACCCATGCCATCCATTTGTTGCTGAACCCCACCTCTTTCAAAATAATACTGCTCCAGAAAAAGATCTCGACCTCCCTGAACACCAGACATTGATAGGAATTGGTGGTCACTATCAAATGTGGTAAGTTTCGTGAATAAATTCTTACCAAAATAACCACTAAACTTTAAGTACCTTTTCATATCTCCTAATCGGAACTTAATGTTGTAACTTGCATTAAGCTCAGCACGAAACATCCGGTCAAAATCTACAAACCCAAACCCATCGATGTTCATAAATTGCTCGTAATACGTTAAGGTAGGAGAAACAGAAAAAGAGGTGTTTTTAAATTCCTTGGTAAAAAGATACTTTGCTTTAATACCTCTATGAGTTTGGTCTAGTGCCATGTCTGGTGTGTAATCGCCTTGCAAAATCCCCTTTAATTCAGCATAGCTAAAGAAGGTGTTCTTTTTACTTCTATCACCAAAAATCATCTTTAAATACGGCGAAAAACCTATGAAACGTGTTGGAAAGACTCCTGGATTCGTAAATGACTTTAGGGATGATCCAATTTTTAGTTGCTTAATCTTATTCTTCGGAAGCACAACATATAAAGCCTCGGCAATCCCCACTAAGCTTTTACTTTTCAATCCAAAATGCGGTGCTACTAAATATTGAAAACGTTGTAAAGGGATTCCTAAGTTGTGAAAAGCCGTACCAAACATAAAGCCATCATATGCATTTCCTGCAATTGTAGGCGTCCAAAATATATTCGATCGATCTGCCTCATGATCTCCAGTAGCAAACTCAAATTTTAAAGGCTCAATTTTATGAAATAAGGCCTTTTTTCGCCATGTATTGTTTTTTCTTGAAATCTCAGGAATATCTCTACCATCATCTATAACAACATGTGTAATTTGAGAAAAATTTGATTGCAAAAACCCTTCTGTTTCGCCAGGTTCAATCCAAATACTCTCCATGAGCATGCTATCATTGAAAACGTTAAGTTCAACAGGTCCATTTACTTGACCTATGTTTTTAATTTTAACAAGGGAGCCTTTTTCTGTTTCAGAAACATCAAGTATTTTAAAATCAATATGATTTGTCGTTTGAATTAAATCCTCAAAAAACCAGGAAAGATTTTTTCCTGTCTCGGATTCAAACAGTGCTCTCAAGTCTTCTGGCTGAGGATGTTTGAATTTCCATTGATCATAATAAATATGCATGATGCGGTCAAATTCTATATCACCCAAGTAGTCCTTTAAATAATAAAAAACTAGACCTGTCTTTTGATACATAATAATACCATAATTAGCAGAAGAAAATTCTTTTGAGTCCGTCTCAATAGGTTGGTCATAACCCGTAGTATGAGCAAAACGATAAGTTAAATCACCCATATCATGATAATCTAAATCATTGAGGTGAAAACGTCCATTAAGTACCATATCGGACAATCTTGTATTACCAGGATATTTGGTTTGAATATATCTTACTTCATTCAAGGTGTTGATTCCCTCATCCATCCATCCATGAACTCGTTCGTTACTGCCTATAATTCCATAAAACCAATTGTGACCAACTTCATGGACAATTACAATCTCCAATTCTTCTTTGGAGGAAGCATTACCAATCACCGTGACATTCGGATACTCCATACCACCACCAGCACTTATTGTACCATCTACAGCAGTTACATGACTATATGGATAATTTCCATTCCAAAGTGAATAATAATAGGTTCCATCATTTAGATACTCAATAGCATACTGCCAATATTTTGCATTTTGAGGAACGAAAAGTGCCCAAGTATCAACCATCTTTCTTGTTCCCGGTAATTCTACTTCTCCTTTAAGAACGGCATATCTTTTATCTGCGAACCAAGCAAAATCATGCACCCGGTCTTGTTTATATCGAATCGTTTTAAACTTATCAGATGAGGGAGGAAAAGGTGTATTCGCTCTGCCATCATTGGATTTCGATACCAAAGTCATCAAATCATTCTCTGTTCTTTTGGCCAAATCATTCATAAATTCAATTTCACTTGCATTTTGCAAGTCTCCGGTCGAACCTACAACATAATTCTCAGGAATTGTAATCGAAACGTCAAAAGATCCGAATTCTGAATAGAACTCCCCCTGATTAAGGTAAGGCATAGGGTTCCATCCATTTTTATCATAAACGGCAGGCTTAGGGTACCATTGGGTGATTTGATAGGATTGTCCTATATGACCCAACCTAGAAATACTTCCAGAAGGAATTTTAACTCTGAAGGGAGTAGAAATAATTATCGAATCGCCCGGTAATAATGGTTTCAAGAGCTTAATATAGGCAATATCCACATTTCCATTGTGGATAGAATGATTTACAGATACACCATCTAATTGAAATGATAAAGAATCAATATAACCTCGTTCGGGACTAGATATTTCATCTATTTTAGCCCGCCATAAATCTGAAATCTGACCTGCCAATGCAGTTTCTCCGTTACTATATGCATTTGGCCACAAATGAATATATAATTCATTTAATGTGTCCGGAGAATGATTGATGTATTCAAATTCTTGAAACGCATCAAGCATATGATTCTCGTCATCCAAGCGCACATCCATCCTGTAATTCACCTCCTGTTGCCAATATTCTTGGGTGAAAGAATGATTCGGGTTAAAAACTAAAAAAAGAAATATAAGAAGGGTAAAGCTTTGATTCATGACAAAAAAAATGGGCTGCAACATTGCAGCCCATAAAAGTAAGTAAAATGCGTAATTATTTAACTACACGAATTGTATGTAGGTTATTCATTTTATCCTCAAAAGTAAATAAATACATACCCTTAGGCCATTCATTAGTTGATAGTATTTCTCCGTGCGAAACTACATTTTGAAACACAAGCCTTCCTTGTACATCACGAACATTTAACAACAATTCATCACCAAAAGAAATAGCAATCTCCACCTGATCTATAAAAGGATTCGGAGACACTCCAGCTTTGAAAAGACTTCCCTCACCAATACTTGATGTACTGTTCGGTACAATGCTTCCTACTCCACAAGGAAATAGTTGGTATCCTGAATCGTACGGATCTGAAGTGTCATATTGACCACCAACACCAGTTACGGCAAACAAGCCTTGTGGCGCAGCTGAACCAGGAATATCTGTATCACTATCAATACGTAATGCAAAAACATTTGTACCATCGGTTACGTCAATATTATTCGATCCTGTTGGAAACGTTGCGATTGGGTTTACAAAACTTACATTTTCAATAGTAATCCATTGCGCTTCTGTTGTTTCGTCAAGCGTCGTAACGATTGTTGGTGTAACAGTTGGTAAGCCTGTTTCTAGAATTGAGATACTATCTGCAAAGACTTGTGTTAATCCATTAAATTGCCCGATCTTGCCAAGTACATTAATCTTATCTCCTTCATTGACCACATAGTCACTTACATCATCAAAATTAAATACATTAATACCATCATTGTTCTCATCAATAATCGTGAAACTCAAGCCCTCATTTCCATCGAAATCAATACAATGAACCACACCAACAAGAGAAACAAGCACATCGAGAGAATCAGCCGATCCGTTTGCAGCATTTGTTGTTACTTCACCAATAGAATATGGTAAATAGTCAAGCGTCTCCCCAAATAGGGCTACTAAACCGGATTCTGGAGCTGGATTATCCAAAACAATAATCGTCCCGACCATTCCATTTGCTGCATGAGAACCAACGGAGCAGTCGTATTGATATGTCCCTGGCGTATTAAATACATAGGAATATAACGCTGCATCTCCAGTTGGACTAGAAACAAAACTTTCAGGGTTGTTGAAAGGATCTCCTGTTACCGTATTGGTCTCAAAATTTACATTATGTGTTCCACCATCGTTTACCCAATAAACAGTGTCGCCAGCTGTAATTGTTAATTGAGCCGGGGCATAATAAAAGCTACCTGCATTTACGATGTGGGCACCAGCGTCACTTCCAGATGAAACAGTTAAAGTTCCCGTTTGGTTGTAATTTTGAGCAGCACCATTAAGTCTGACATAAACAGGCGTAGGTGCAACTTCGCCCACTAAAAAATCACCATTAACTGTTACAGAACCTAAAACACCGGCTGTAGTCGGATCCGCATTAGGACCTACCATAACAAAACCATACTGAATTATAAGTCCTGCTGGCAATTCAGCCGCCGTTGCTGACACTGAAAATGTTCCAGAAATAGGTAAATCAAAGGTTTTAGAACCGTTGAAGGCATCTGCAAAACCATTATTTGGATCTAATGCCTTAATGAAGTATTTCGCAGTGTAGGCAGCATCTAAGTTATTATTTACTACGTTACCCGCAAAGGTTAAATCATTATCATTCGCCGTTGGACCTGGCTCAACAAAAGTATTCGCCTCCATATTCTTATTTCCTGCTCCTGTTGTTTGATTCACCCAGAATGGATCCGCTGTATTGTCAGCATAGGTGTTTGTATTTGGCATGAGCTTAACACTGTTAGAAGCTGGTGTAACAAACGCTCTTAAATCATCAAGACCCCATGGAGAACCGAAGACATAACCACCACCATTTTCAGGAAGTTCGAACACATTCATGTAACCATTCCAAGTCGCATTTGCATCAAAAACTGTTGCGTTTGCATATGTTGGAATCGTCAATGAATTGCCGTAGGTACCATTGGATTCCAATGCGATTTCAAATTCTCCGGTAACATCAATCGTCACATCATTTAGTAAATAGTTTCCTGAAATATTTACAGTTTGTTCAGCTGAAGGAGTCCCCACAAAATGAGAGAATCCAACCAAAGTATCTTGTTGTGTGAATAAAACCGGATCAGGATTTAAAATTTCACCGTTCAATGAAACGACAGTTACATCTGTACCAAAGTCAAAGGTGATTTCACCATTTGACGGACTTGCCGGGGCTGAACCATTTAAGCGAACATAAATCATTGTTGAGGCTAATTCCCCAGCACTCTGTGTTAGAACTAAACTCGTCGCAAATCCTGTAGCAGTAGTTAAAGAGATTTCGTAATCTCCAGAAACGGACACATTTACATCCGCAGTCAAGTTGGAACCTGTTGCTTCAGTAGTTTGCTCATCTGATGGCGTGCCAACAAATTGAACAAAATTCGTCAATTCAGCCGCTGAAACAGAGACTATTGGATCTGT
>JAKMFD010000029.1 GCA_022425625.1 Crocinitomicaceae bacterium
CTTGTTTTTATAATCATGTTTTCATGTGCACGTTTTTACAAAAACAATGGGGCAGTGGCGCCACGTGGTATTGCGAAGTTTATGGAGCCTTTGATCTTATTTGTTCAAGACGACATAGCCAAAGCAAATATAAATGAGAAGAAGTACAAGAAATTTGTTCCATTCTTACTTACGATTTTCTTTTTTATCTGGATCAATAACTTATTAGGTTTGATACCTATTTTCCCTGGTAGTGCAAACCTGACAGGAAACATATCTGTGACATTCTTTTTAGCTTGTTTAACTTTAATTATCATTTTGGTTAATGGTAATAAGAATTATTGGGGCCATATCTTTGCGCCTCCGGGAGTACCGAAAGCTTTATTACCGATTATGATTCCAATTGAGATTGTAGGGATCTTTACAAAACCCTTTGCATTGATGATTCGTTTGTTTGCCAATATAACGGCAGGACACATTATCATTCTTGCATTAATTTCCATCATTTTCATAAATAAAAATGTAGCATGGGGTGCACTCTCCGTTCCTATGGCCTTATTTATTTCAGTGTTGGAATTATTAGTAGCTGCACTTCAGGCGTATTTATTCGCAATGTTGTCAGCTTTGTTTATCGGTGCAGCTGTTGAAGATGCGCACCATTAATTAGTAATTTTTAAATTCTATAAATATGATGTACGGAAGTATAGCAGCAATTGGAGCAGGACTTGCAGTTTTAGGAGCAGGTATTGGTATTGGACAAATCGGTGGGAAAGCCGTTGAAGGTATCGCACGTAATCCTGAAGCTTCAGGTAAAATAACAACTACAATGATTATTGCAGCAGCCTTAATTGAAGGTGTTGCATTATTCGGTGTTGTAATTGGCCTTTTAGGAGGAACACCTGCGTAGTAATTAGAATGAATTCTGCTGCTACGGTTGGTAGCGGCAGAATTTTTAAAATTTAAATTAAAAGAAATGGATTTAGTATTACCAGATTTTGGATTGTTATTTTGGACAGGAATTGTATTCTGTTCACTTCTTTTCCTTTTGGCAAAGTTTGCATGGAAGCCAATTCTAAATGCTGTGAACGAAAGAGGGAACAGTATTGCAGAGGCACTTGAGCTTGCAGAAAAGACGCGTGAGGAAATGAAGACTCTAAAAGCAGAAAACGATCAAATCCTTAAAGCGGCAAAAGCGGAACGAGATGAAATTCTTAAAGACGCAAAGCAGACTTCTAATGGAATGATTGAAGCTGCAAAAGAAAAATCAAAAGAAGAAGCTCAGAAAATAGTTGATGCTGCAAGAGATTCAATAAGATCTGAAAAGGCAGCGGCAATGGCAGAACTCAAAACGCATGTTGCAGCTTTGTCTTTGGAAATAGCAGAGAAAGTAGTAAGAACAGAATTGTCATCTGATGAAAAGCAGAAAGCGCTTGCCAATAATTTGGCTTCAGATCTAAACATGAATTAAACATGAAATCAACTAAGTCAGCGATTCGTTATGCTAAAGCAATCTTAGAATTATCCTCAGAAACAAATGCTGTGGATCAAGTTGCTGCAGATATGGAACGCATTGTTGAAGCAGGTAATGATACGGGAGATTTCCAAGTCTTCTTAAATTCTCCTGTGATTAAGACTGATAAAAAGATTTCGATTCTAAAGGTGTTGTTCTCAGAATTTACGGAGCTTACAATGTCTTTTATCGAATTGATTACAAAAAACAAAAGAGAATATCTTCTTACAGAAATCGCAAGTGCATTTGTGAATTTACTTAAAAAGCAAAATGGAATCGTACCGATTTCTGTAACGAGTGCAGTAAAACTCGAAAAACAAACCCTTAACCAGATCTTAGAAAAACTCAAATCTCATGTAGATGGAGAATTCGAAGTAACAGAAGAGGTAGACCCTGCATTAATAGGAGGGTTTATTGTGAGAATGGAAGACAAACAAATAGATGCGTCCATAGCCTCACAACTGAATAGAATGAAAATAGAATTGGCTAATTAATTTTAAAAAACAAATAACATGGCAGATATTAAACCAGCAGAGGTTTCAGCAATTTTGAGAGAGCAGCTTTCGGGCTTTCGTTCAGAAGCAGAATTGCAAGAGGTAGGAACTGTACTGCAAGTTGGAGATGGTATTGCGAGAATTTACGGATTAACTGGTGTACAGTACGGAGAATTGATTGAATTTGATGGCGGAATGCAGGGAATTGCATTAAACCTTGAGGAAGACAACGTAGGAGCTGTACTTCTAGGTAAGTCATCAAGTGTTAAAGAAGGTGATACCGTTCGTCGTCTTGGTAAAATTGCCTCTGTTGAGGTAGGAGAAGGCATCGTTGGACGTGTTGTGAATACCTTAGGTCTTCCTATTGACGGTAAAGGTCCTATTGAAGGTGAATTACACAACATGCCGATTGAAAGAAAGGCTCCAGGTGTAATCTTTCGTCAGCCAGTAAACGAGCCACTTCAAACAGGAATTAAAGCTGTTGATTCAATGATTCCAATCGGAAGAGGACAAAGAGAGCTTATTATTGGTGACCGTCAAACTGGTAAGACGACTGTTGCTATTGATACGATTATCAATCAAAAAGAATTTTACGATAGAGGTGAGCCCGTTTATTGTATATATGTAGCGATAGGTCAGAAAGGATCAACTGTAGCGGGGATTGTTAAGAAATTAGAGGATGCAGGCGCAATGGCATATACTACGATTGTTGCTGCAAATGCATCAGATGCAGCTCCAATGCAATTTTATGCACCAATGACAGGAGCAGCAATTGGAGAATATTTTAGAGATACAGGTAGACCAGGTTTGATTATTTATGATGATTTATCAAAACAAGCGGTTGCATATCGTGAGGTATCGCTTCTTTTAAGAAGACCTCCAGGTCGTGAAGCATATCCGGGTGATGTATTTTACCTTCACTCGAGATTATTAGAGAGAGCTGCAAAAGTTATTTCTGATGATACGATAGCAAAAGAAATGAATGACCTTCCTGAATCTTTAAAATCTAAAGTTAAAGGAGGAGGTTCGCTAACGGCGCTTCCGATTATTGAAACGCAAGCTGGTGATGTTTCGGCATATATTCCAACCAATGTGATTTCTATTACGGATGGTCAAATTTTCTTAGAGTCAGATTTATTTAATTCGGGTATTCGACCGGCTATTAATGTTGGTATCTCTGTATCGCGTGTTGGAGGATCGGCACAGATTAAATCGATGAAAAAGGTTGCTGGTACTTTAAAACTTGACCAAGCACAATATAGAGAACTTGAGGCCTTTGCAAAGTTTGGTTCAGACCTTGATGCAGCCACTAAATCTGTTTTAGATAAAGGAGCGCGTAATGTTGAAATCCTTAAGCAAAAAGAAGGTGATCCATTTACAGTTGAAAGACAGATTGCTATTATTTATGTAGGTACTAAAGGACTAATTCAAAATGTACCTATCGATAAAGTAAAAGAGTTTGAAAACGAATATTTAGATTTCCTTGAAGCAAAGCATGCAGATGTTATGGCCTCGTTGAAGTCAGGAAAATATACAGATGAGAATACAGCAGTGCTTGAAAAAGTAGCTAAAGAACTCGCAAGTAAATATTAAGAATACAGCTTAGCTTAAAAAGAAGTTATCGATGGCAAACTTAAAAGAGATACGAAATAGAATTTCATCTGTGGGATCCACGATGCAGATTACTTCTGCAATGAAAATGGTTTCTGCCGCAAAATTAAAAAGAGCTCAAGATGCTATAGTGCAAATGAGACCGTATGCTGTAAAGTTGAAAGAGATACTTACCAATTTGAGTGCAACGCTTGACCTATCTGAGAATGCCTTCTCAGAGGATCGTGAAGGTGGAAAAACGCTCATTGTTGGCGTTACGTCTAATCGAGGTCTTTGTGGTGGTTTTAATAATAATATTGTTAAAAGTATTAACGAAAAAATAGCTATTGAATTTAATAATTCAAGCGAGGTTCATGTTTTGTGTTTGGGTAAAAAAATTAGGGACGCCTATAAGCGTTCAGATCGATTCTATACCAATGATTTTTTGACAGAGCGCGAAGATGTTTATGCTGATTTAACCTTTGAAAATGTTTCGGAAGTTGCAAATGAGTTAATGGAGTTGTACAAATCTGGCACCTTCAATAAGATCTACGTTGTATACAATCGTTTTGTGAATGCAGCGACTCAAAAGATAGAAACAGAACAGTTTTTGCCAATTCAGGCACCTGAATTAGCTGAGGATGTCTCAACTACAGGAGATTATATTTTCGAGCCATCAAAAGAAGAAATTATAGAGGACTTAATTCCGAAGTCACTTAAAGTTCAGCTTTTCAAGGCAATTTTGGATTCTAACGCTGCAGAACATGGTGCAAGGATGACGGCAATGCACAAGGCTACAGATAATGCTAGTGACTTACAAAAAGAGTTGAAATTGAGCTATAATAAAGCACGTCAAGCAGCAATTACAAACGAAATTTTAGAGATTGTTGGTGGAGCGGAAGCTTTGAATGCTTAAATTAGTGCAAAACACTCTTTATGGATTCGAATATCAAAGTTCTTATTGTAGACGATCATAAGCTGATAAGTGAAGCTTGGTCCTCACTTCTTAAGGATGCTCCGAACATTTTAGTTGTAGGAACGGCAGATAATGTCGACGATGCCTACACGATGTCAATGCAGCACAAACCCGATATCGTATTAATGGATATCAATCTGGGAGAAGGCAGCGGTTTTGATGCTACTGAAAAAATCAACGACAGTTTACCCAAAACACGTGTTATAGGTCTTTCTTTACATGACGACATCACTTATGTCAAAAAATTCCTTTCTATAGGTGCAAAAGGATATCTAACAAAGAATACTTCTAAAAGCGAATTGGTTGAAGCTATTCATAGTGTATATAAGGGAGAAACTTTTATTGCATCCGATATAAAAGATCGTTATTTCACCTCTCTTTTAAATGTTGATTCTGAGGCAAAAAAAGAATTAACGATGAAAGAAATTGAAATTGTAAAGCACATTGCTAAAGGGCTTACCTCTAAAGAAATTGCCGAAAAGCTATTTATTTCACACAGAACTGTTGAAACACATCGGCACAACATCCTTAAAAAATTAGATATGCCCAATTCAGCACAATTGAGTAGCTGGGCCAAGGACAAAGGTTACGTTTAAGCATTACACGAAGAACTTATTTTTAGAATAATATTCGATAATGATCATTATTAATATAGTTATTGGTTCGGATTGTTAATCCTGATTTATTTGTAAATAAGCGTTATGAAAACCCCTTTTCTATTTTTGCTTAGTATTTTCTTTATTCTTTTCGGATGCAGAAAAGTCAATAATACCTGCTCTGTTTCAGATTATCCTGAGGCACCTAATTCTGATTGGTATACCTCATATGGTGGTACAGGAGAAGAATCGCATGGTCATTTTATATTAACGTGTTCGGACGGAGGTTATCTTCAGGTCGGAGAAACGGGATTTATTCCCAATTCAGCAAAAATTTTAGTGGTTAAAATTGATCAAGGTGGTGCTTTTCAATGGTCAAAGGAGCTCACAGGTGGAACAGGCCACAATCTCGGTAACTCTGCATTTGAAGGAGAGGATGGTTATTTTATTTGTGGTTCTTTAAATGAAAACAGTGCCATTATCAAGCTAAATAAATCAGATGGGAGCGTTGTTTTCGAAAAAACACATGACAATGGAGGAAGCGATGCATTTGAGCATATAAGTGTGACTCAAGAGGGCATCATCGCAGTAGGCTATATTCAAGCAGCAGACAATTTAAATACATTTTTTACGGAAGGCCAAGCTTATCTTACCATTCTTGACATAGACGGAAATAAAATAAGTGGGATTAATCTGGAAAACACCATGTCCCATGCCTATCGGATTAAAAATACTGGTTCTGACTTTGTGGTTTCCGGACTTACAGAGGGAGCAAATGATTATGCTCTTTTAAAGATTGATGTTTCAGGTAATATCATTTGGAATAAAACATTTGGTGGCTCCAATTTAGACCATTGTTTTGCAATGGACCTGGCGGCTGATGGTAATATATTACTCTCAGGACATACCCTATCTGGAACTGAAAACTGGGATGCTTATACCATGAAAATTGACACGGATGGTAATCAACTGTGGGAATCCAAAACAGGTAATCCTCGTGGCTTTGATCCCAAGTATATTCATGATGAGGTCTGGGGAATAAAGGGGACTTTAGATGGGGGTTGTATTATTGTTGCCGGCACGGGAGATGAATATAGCTCTTACAAAAGACGTTGTGGAAACGATGGAGATGATTCCAATACATGGCATGTTTATTTGGTCAAATATGATAACAATGGAAACGTCCAATGGCAAAAGACCTATGGCGATGCGGAGGGTGGCGATTGGGCAGGAGAAGATATTGCTTTAACTCCAGACGGTGGAGCTATGGTTGCTGTGGATAATGGTTCTTTTGGTTTTCTTAAAATCGCACCTTATTAAATTTATTCTTGACGACTATGAAAACACGAAGTTACATTTTTCTTCTTTTTATAATCGGTACATACTTTGCCTTAAATGCACAAGATAGGTCTGATATAGGATTAAATTTCTCCTCAAATTACACTTTTAGAACGCTCAAAACGAATGATACAGACTTTCAATGGCTTATTGATCATAGAAATGAGGATGAGCAGGCCAAATTTGGCTTTAATGTTGGAGGAACATATACGTATCAGTTTGACAAAGGACTCACGATTTCCACGGGTATTCAGTATACAAGGTTTGGTAATAGAAGAAGAAATATTTTATTTCAAGGACCAGGAGGGATAGATGGTACAGGCTCTTTTCAAAACAGCTATGGATACATTGGAGTACCACTTACAATGGGTTATACTTATCACTTTAATGACAAATTGGAGCTTACGGCTGCTATTGGAGCAACCCTAAGTGTTTTTTTAGATGACCGAGGATCATATTCCATTGAGTGGTCGGATGGTACCGTAGATTCAGATAAGGATGTGAATTTTGATAATCCTTATGATTTTTATCGATTTCACCCTATTCTAAAATCGAGCATTGGGCTAAGTTATAAACTTTCAGATGCTTTTTATTTGAAACTTGAGCCCACCTTTCAATATTCTTTAATGCCTATAAAGGATGCCCCAGTTCATGAAAGGTTATATAGTATTGGTTTGAGCACCGGGTGCCATTATATATTGGGTTCTTCAAAAAAATAATTCTTTTTATAAATCAAAAGCTAGACTTATTTGTTGCATAGGTATATGCAAGCCTTTAATCCTGAACAACAATATCATTTCCCAACGGATTGGATTTCTATTCAAGAGCGAATTCAGGTCATTGATCCAATTAAATATGCCTCAACACGAAATTTTGAGAATGGCGCATTGACATTATTGGGACCTTATATTTCTCGTGGAGTTATTTCTACAAAGTCTATTTTTCAGCATATCAAGTCTTTGGACTTGGAATGGAGAACATCTGAAAAACTTATTCAAGAATTGGCTTGGAGAGATTATTGGCAGCGGGTATGGGTGGAAAAGCAAAGTCACATTGAGTCAGACCTTAATTTTGAGCAAAAAGCGGTTTTGTATTCAGGAGTACCTCTTGCCATAGTAGATGCAAATACCGGGATTAAAGCCATTGACAAAGCGATAGAAAATTTTCACAAAACAGGTTATTTGCATAATCATATGCGTATGTATATTGCTGCCATATGCTGTAATATCGGAAAGTACCATTGGAGCGCGCCAGCCAAGTGGATGTATGCACATCTACTTGATGGTGATTTGGCAAGCAATCATTTGAGTTGGCAATGGGTAGCTGGCACCTTTTCCAATCGAAAGTATGTTGCAAATCAAGAGAACATCAATAAGTACTTTAACAGTGCTCAGCGAAACACTTTTTTGGATGTTCCTTATGAGGCATTTAACAACCTTGAAATCCCTTCTGAATTAATTAAAAGTCACAATAGCATTACTGAAATCAATTACCCTCAGTCTATATCGTTAAAATCACTTGATGATAAGAAAACCTTGATTTATAATTATTATAATCTTGACCCCTTGTGGTATGAAGGAGAGGATGTCCAACGTATTTTATTATTTGAGCCTGCTATTTTTGAGCGTTATCCAATCAGTCAAAAGTGTATGGATTTTGCAATTGGGCTTTCTGCTAACATCAAGGATATTAAGATTTTTGTTGGGTCCTTTACCTCCCTTCAAACACAGCTAAATGATACAGAAATTATCTTCAAAGAACATCCGCTAAATACCCATTACCGAGGTGTGCAAGAGGATCGAGACTGGATGACTGCCGTTAAAGGTTACTTTCCTGGGTTCTTTAAGTTTTGGAACAAAGCAAAAAAGGAGCTTGTCAAGTGAAAGAAGCAATGAATATTGTTTGGCTAAAGAGAGACCTTCGCTTGCAGGACCACCTTCCCTTTCTTGAAGCTGAAAATAATTCAACATGCAATTACCTGCCTATTTATATTATGGAGCCATCAGCAATGGTATATCCAGATTCTTCTTTAAGACATTGGCAGTTTGTGTATCATTCTATTTTGGAGATGAACACGGTTTTGGCGACTTTTAACAGGAAGGTCCACCTCCTTCATGGGGAGGCCATGGATGTATTCGCCTTTTTAAGTGAAAAATTTGACATCCAAAATGTATATTCTTATCAGGAGAGTGGTGTCAAAGCGACTTGGAATCGAGATAAGATTGTTTCATCTCTCTTTAAAAGCAAGAGCATTAAATGGACAGAATTTCAACGTGATGGAATTATTCGAGGTATTAAAAATAGAGTCAATTGGGACAAAAATTGGTTTGCCGCTGTAAATTCTCCGCTGATATTGAATGTATACTCGAAGAATGAATCCCTTGAAAAAAGCTTCCCCTTTGACTTACCAGAAAAACTTCAAAAGTCACTGCAAAATTACCCCAATTCGTTTCAAAGGCCTGGAGAAAGTTATGCAATGCGTTATCTGCGTTCTTTTTGTGAAGGTCGAGGGTCGAATTATAGCCGTCATATTTCCAAACCAAAAGAGAGCCGAAAATCTTGTGGACGAATATCCCCATACCTAGCATGGGGGAATTTATCAGTACGTCAGGCACTGCAATTCGTTCGAAACCACCCGAACTATGATGCGAATAAACGGAGCTTTAACAATCACCTTACACGATTAAAATGGCGCTGTCATTTTATCCAAAAGTTTGAAGTAGAATGTACTTATGAAACGCATTGTGTAAACCGGGGATATGAAAGCTTAGAATATGAAAGTAATCCTGTATTTCTCGAGGCATGGAAAAAAGGGCAAACTGGTTTTCCTTTGGTAGATGCTTGTATGCGTTGTTTGATTGAAACGGGTTGGATTAATTTTAGAATGCGTGCCATGCTCGTCTCCGTATTGTGTTTCCACTTGGATTGCAATTGGAAAAAAGGGGTGTACTATATTGCACAGCAATTCTTGGATTACGAACCAGGGATTCATTATCCGCAATTTCAAATGCAAGCAGGAACCACAGGCATAAATACTATACGAATGTATAATCCCATCAAGCAGTCACAAGAGCATGATCCAAACGGAGTATTCATACGTGAATGGGTTCCCGAATTAAAAAATATCCCAGTTGAATTTATTCATGAGCCATGGAAAATCACGGCTATGGAAAAAGAGCTACACGAGTTAAGTAATGATTATCCTGATCCAATTGTTGATTTAACTGCGGTTGCCAAACTTGCTCGAGCAAAAATATGGGGACACCGAAAGCATAAAGCTGTCAGAGCCGACAGTAAACGTATTGTCGAATTACACACTAGAAACAATGGAAAAAAGAAAAGCCGTTAACCTAATTTTCCCACACCAGCTTTTTGAGAAAAACGCCTTGCTTGAAAATGATTATGAAACCTATATGATTGAAGAACATTTGTTTTTTAAGCACTACAAGTTTCACAAACAAAAGATAGCATTTCATAGGGCTTCAATGAAAGCTTATGCTGATTTTTTGAAATCTACAAACACCTCTGTTGTTTATATTGATTCGATTGATGAGAAGAGTGATGTTCGAATGCTGTTGGATTATTTCTTGGACTCTGGAATTGAAATGGTGAATTATTATGATCCAGTTGATAATTGGTTATCAAAACGGCTAAATTCATTTTCAAAGCGCATAAATCTGAACATGCTTGAGACACCTTACTTTATAAATTCAAATGAAGATTTGAGTCCCTTTTTTAGAGCGGATAAGAAGTCTTTTTTTCAAACCACGTTTTACAAGCAGCAACGCTCAAAGCATAATGTTTTATTGGAAAAAGATGGGAGTCCGAGAGGTGGGAAGTGGACCTATGACGTCGACAACAGAAAAAAATACCCAAAAGGCCAGCAGCCACCTGTAATTCAATTTCCTAAATCAAGTCCGTATTGGGAGGAGGCCTTAAAATATACTGGAACCCATTTTAAAGATTATCCTGGTGCACTTCAGACCAAACGTATTTATCCAATCACTTTTGAGGAAACAAATGATTGGTTAGTCCGATTTTTAAAGGAGCGTTTTAAAGAGTTTGGGATTTATGAAGATGCCATTGTAAAAGAGGAGATTTTTTTAAATCACAGTTTGCTTTCGCCACTTATGAATGCAGGTTTGATTTCTCCACGAGAGGTGATCAATCGAAGTTTGCTTTTTGCGAAAAAGAATGAGATACCCTTAAACTCTTTGGAGGGGTTCATCCGCCAAATTATGGGATGGAGAGAGTTTATCCGTGGCATGTATGTATGCAAAGGAAGCTTTTCCCGAACCCAAAATTTTTGGGGTTTTGAGCGGAAAATTCCAAAAAGTTTTTACGATGGTACAACAGGTATTGAGCCAATAGACGACACGATAAAAAAAGTGTTAGCTACTGGTTATTGTCACCACATAGAGCGGCTTATGGTTCTCGGCAACTTTATGCTGCTTTGTGAATTTCACCCAGATGAGGTCCATCGTTGGTTCATGGAATTGTTCATTGATGCATATGACTGGGTCATGGTTCCTAATGTTTATGGGATGAGTCAATTTGCAGATGGTGGAACTTTTGCGACCAAGCCCTATATTGGTGGTTCCAACTATATCAAGAAAATGAGTAATTACGGTAAGGGTCCATGGACTGAAATATGGGATGGTTTGTTTTGGCGGTTTATTTCTGTGAATCAAGACTTTTTTCTGAAAAACCCACGAATGTCAATGATGGTTCATTCTTTTAATCGTATGTCACAAGAGAAAAAAGCGCTTCATTTAAAAAATGCAGCAGACTTTCTAGCTCAATTAGAAAGGGAATAGTTAAGCTGAAAAATGCTTTTCGATTTGAGCCTCTAAATATGACCTCACTTCTTCATTTTGAACTTCCTCAAGAACCTCTCCTAAGAATGCTTTAACCAAAAGCTCTTTGGCAGCTTTTTCAGAAAGCCCTCTAGAACGAAGGTAGAAAATGGCTTCATCATCCAACTGACCTGTCGTAGATCCATGAGAACATTTTACATCATCCGCATATATTTCGAGCTCTGGCTTAGAGTTAACAGTACCTGTATCGCTCAATAAAATATTTGCATTTGACTGAAATGCATTGATTTTTTGTGCGTCCTTACGAACAAAGACTTTACCATTAAAAACATTGGTTGCTCGATCATCAATGACACCTTTGTAAAGCTCTTTAGAATAACAGTGTGCAACTTTATGATCAACCGTGGTATGATTGTCACAGTGCGACTTTCCTTTAAGGGTATAAGCTCCATTCATGAACGTTTCACAATTGTTGCCATTTACATTAATCTTTAAATCATTTCGAGTTAATTTCCCTGATAAAGGAAAGGTATTCATAGTGAAGGTGCTATTCGCTGCCTGATCAACATATTCTCGCTGTAAATCAAAGGTCTCTGTTCCGTTTTTTTGAATTTTGTGAATACTCAGATTTGCATTTTCTCCCACATTTACATAAGTAGAAACATTAATAAAGCTTGCATTTTTTTCGGCTCCCTGGAAATTTAAAATGACAGTTCCTTTTGCCCCTTTATTACATTGAATAAACAGCCTTGGAAATATGGCTGAATTGGTAGTGTTTTCAAAAACCAATTCTATCGTTTCATTTTCCGCATTGTCAAAGTTCAGTTGAATAGCGGCAGTACAATATAGCACATTGAGCGCGTCAAAGGCATCGTCGGTATAAAACTCTGGTAAGACATCCCAAGAGGTCTTGATTCCAGAAAGCATTGATTGACCTTCCGAAACTTGACCATTTTTGACGAAAAGCTTTCTAGAACGATTCGATATAATTAAAGGCTCAGAAATAGGTGCGTTCTTACCATCAAAGACGAGCTTGTTCAAGCCATTAACATTGGTGTATTTCCATGCTTCATTTTTTCTTGTAGGGAAGTCTGAACTGTTCACAATTTCACTAGCTTTTGCTCTTAAAGCATCGGAAATCTTTAGCGCCGTGGGTCGAAGCTCAGTCCTTAAAATGTCAAATTTCGTTTGTGTAAGCACTTCTTCCATTATTTATCCTACTTGGGTTTCTTCTTTGATCCAATCATAACCTTTCTCCTCTAGCTCAAGAGCAAGGTCTTTATTTCCTGTCTTAACAATTTTTCCATCGTGAAGCACGTGCACGAAATCTGGCACAATGTAGTCAAGAAGCCTTTGGTAATGCGTAATAACTATGGATGCATTATCTGCTGACTTTAAAGTGTTTACCCCCTTAGCAACAATTCTTAATGCATCGATATCCAGACCAGAGTCTGTTTCATCTAAAACCGCTAGCTTAGGATTAAGCATTGCCATTTGAAAGATTTCATTTCTCTTTTTCTCTCCTCCAGAAAACCCTTCATTTACAGATCTTGATGCAAGCTTACTGTCAAGTTCAACAATTTTCGATTTTTCACGAACCATTGCCATGAATTCTTTTGCCGATATAGGATCTTCGCCTTTTGCATCTCTTGTTTCATTGATGGCTGTCCTTAAAAAGTTAACGTTCGATACTCCTGGAATTTCAACAGGATATTGGAACGCTAAGAACAATCCCAAATGTGCTCTTTCTTCGGTTGAAAGTTCCAAAAGATCAGCTCCCTCAAAGGTAACCTCACCTTTTGTAATTTCGTATTCCTCCCGGCCAGCTAAAATACTCGCAAGTGTGCTTTTTCCAGCTCCATTAGGACCCATGATAGCATGAACTTCGCCGGCATTAACAGTCAATGTTAGTCCTTTAAGAATTTCTTTGCCTTCAATATTGGCATGTAAATTTTTTATTTCAATCATATTATTTTGATTTATCCTACGGAGCCTTCAAGGCTTATAGCGAGTAATTTTTGAGCTTCAACAGCAAATTCCATTGGTAGCTGGTTTAATACCTCTTTACAATAACCATTGACAATAAGGCTAATGGCTTTTTCTTCGGATATCCCGCGCTGTTTACAATAAAAAAGCTGGTCTTCACCAATTTTTGAAGTAGTAGCCTCATGTTCTATTTGTGCACTAGGGTTCTGGCATTCGATGTAAGGAAAAGTATGTGCGCCACAATGGTCTGTCATTAATAAAGAATCACATTGTGAAAAGTTTCTTGATTTATGCGCGTTTTTGTGGATTTGTACCAACCCTCTGTAGGAATTTTGAGAATCTCCCGCTGAAATACCTTTGGAAATAATAGTGCTTTTGGTATGCTTACCAAGATGAATCATCTTTGTTCCTGTATCCGCTTGTTGGTGGTTGTTTGTAACTGCCACAGAATAAAATTCACCTACAGAATGGTCACCTTTTAAAATGCAAGATGGGTACTTCCAAGTGACTGCTGAACCAGTCTCAACTTGTGTCCAAGATATTTTTGCATTTGCTTCACAAAGCCCTCTTTTTGTCACAAAATTAAATACACCACCTACACCGTTTTTGTCTCCTGGGTACCAATTTTGAACCGTAGAATATTTAATCTCGGCATCTTTTAGGGCTTTCAGCTCAACAACGGCTGCATGCAGTTGATTTTCGTCTCTTTGAGGTGCAGTACAACCCTCAAGGTACGACACATATGAACCTTCATCAGCAACAACCAAGGTTCTTTCGAATTGACCTGTGCCACCTGCATTAATTCTGAAATAAGTAGATAACTCCATTGGGCAACGTACCCCTTTAGGTATGTAACAAAAGGAACCATCTGTAAAAACAGCAGCATTTAAAGCAGCATAAAAGTTATCAGTGTGCGGAACAATAGTTCCCATGTGTTCACGCACAAGCTCTGGATATTCTTGAACGGCCTCTGAGAATGAACAAAAAATAATGCCCAATTCTTTTAACTTCGATTTAAAAGAGGTAGCGACGGATACAGAGTCCATAACAAAGTCTACGGCTACTCCTGTAAGTCTTTTTTGTTCTTCCAAAGAAATCCCGAGCTTAGCCATGGTTTCCTTCATTTCTGGATCTACATCATCCCAGGACTCATATTTTTTTGTTTGTTTTGGGGCTGCGTAGTATGTTATTTTTTCGAATTCTGGCTTTTTGTAGCGAACGTGAGCCCAATTGGGCTCAGACATTGTCAGCCAAGTTTTGAAGGCATTCAGTCTATACTCAAGAAGCCACTCTGGCTCTTCTTTTTTCGATGAAATCAATCGGATAATATCCTCATTTAAACCAACCGGTATTGTTTCCGTTTCTACATCAGTGACAAAACCGAATTTGTAGTCTTGGTTCTCAAGGTCTTTAGCCAATTCATTTTCTGTATACTGTCCCATAGTTGCTTAAAACTTAATTAAACTGAAAATGACTCACCACATCCACAAGTTCTATCGGCATTGGGATTTTTAAAAACAAATCCTTTACCATTTAGACCTCCCGAAAAATCAAGTGTGGTCCCCAATAAATACAAGTAACTTTTATTGTCGACAACGACCTCAATGCCATTGTCCTCAAAACTAGAATCTCCTTCTTTGCGTTCGTTATCGAATGTCAGTTGATACATTAAACCTGAACAACCACCGCCTTCAACCCCCACACGAATAAAAAAGCCACTCTTCCCGTCATCTTCCATGAGGCGAATTGCTTGTTTTTTTGCAGACTCTGTAACAGTTATCATACTTATCGTCTATTTAGATTTATTTTAAATAACCTTAATTGTAAGTGCAAAAATACTACATTTTACTCATTGCAACAAAATTCTCAATAAACCTATTTCTTAAACATTTCAATTCCGAACTTGTTTTGCTTTCATGGAAAAGAAAACATTAATTATCGGCGGTACAAAAGGAATTGGGCAAGCCTTGGTTGAACAACTAAATGGTCATGATTGCTATTCAATTTCACGCAGTGCTTCCAATCGACCTAATCACTTCGTCTTAGACGTTTTAAATGATGACCTTCCTGAAATTGAGGGATTAACTGGATTGGTTTATTGTCCAGGTTCGATAAATTTAAAACCTTTTCATAGACTTTCCAGGGAAGACTTTTTAGCTGATTTTGAAAAAAATGTTTTAGGTGCGGTTCGTGCCCTTCAGTTTTATTTCCGAACACTTAAAAAAAATAAAGGTGCCGTTGTCCTTTTTGGAACCGTGGCAAGTCAACAAGGAATGCCTTTTCATGCATCTATTGCTGCAGCAAAGGGTGGGTTAGAGTCCTTAGCACGAAGTTTAGCAGCAGAGTGGGCCCCTAGTATTCGCGTGAATATTGTAAATCCTTCTCTAACTGATACGCCGTTAGCAGAGGCCTTGTTGAGCACAGATCAAAAAAGGGAAAATGCTGCGCAGCGTCATCCATTAAAGAAAATCGGAAGCCCATCAGATATTGCCAAAGCGGCCATATTTTGTCTAGAAAACGATTGGTTAACAGGCCAGTCAATTGGTGTAGATGGCGGAATGTCTACATTGAGAGTTTGATTATATTTGCCTCTAAAATTTTAAATGAATTCATTTGAAGAACTCGTATGGTCGACAGGAGCTTCATGGCAGATGTCTGTTTTTCTTCCGTTTGTTATTTTGCTGTTTTTAGGTCTCATTACGACATATTTTTTATTCAGAAAGGTAGGTACCAAGATCCAAAAGCGTGCTTTAATTGGAATCATAGGCCTTTTGCCTGCAGCTCTTTATTTTGCATTTTTTCCAATTTACCATTCTGACCTTAAAAATGATTATCGAAAGCTAAATTTGAATCAATATTCAATACCAACTCAATCAAGTTTAGAGGTGATGACATTGCCTAATTGTCCGTATTGTATTGAATCGATTGCAGCCATAGCGAGGCTAAAAAAAAGAAATCCAAAATTAAAAATACAATTCAAGATTTTATCTTCAAACAAACATGGTGGTCATGTGGCGTCACTTTTAAAGAAATCTCAAATCAATTATTCATTCGTGAATAACACAAAAAATATGAAAAAAATAACAGGAGGTTCTTTCCCATCTTTTGCATTTTATAAAAAAGGACAATCCTCAATTATGACTTGGGATAACAATACCTTTGGGAGCTGCGCTTTGGATTATATCGAATCGAACTAAAAAAGTTTAGCGTTTTTTCTTTCTTCGGTTCTCAAGCCACGTTGGCATTTCTTTTTTTACTTCTGGCTCGACTAGTTTCTCTAACAAATCAGGTCGATTGGCTTTCGTGAGCTTTTTCTTTATCCAGGATCTGTTTTCTTTCTTGTACCAAAAAAAGAACTTATTCTGATCTTGCTTCTCTTCTTTTGTTTTTACCGTTTCAACAGGTTTAAGAGTGTACGGATGCACCCCTGCGTAATAAATCACTGTAGCAACAGTCATCGGTGTAGGTGTGAAGTCCTGAACTTGCTCAAGTTGAAAGCCCATATCCTTCGTTTCTGCAGCTAAATTTGCCATGTCAACCTCATCGCAGCCCGGGTGAGATGAGATAAAGTAAGGGACAAGCTGTTGGTTGATTCCTTTTTCTGCCGATATTTTATCGTACTTCTCCTTGAATTTGTGAAAATACTTAAAGGATGGTTTACGCATGACTTTTAGCGTTTTGTCAGAGGTGTGCTCAGGGGCAACCTTTAATCGACCACTCACATGTCTTGTAATTACCTGTTCGATATATTCGTCATGATTGCCATCCTCGTTATTTTTATTAAAATCATCTACTAGAAGGTCATAACGAATACCCGAACCGACAAAAGCTTTTTTAACCGCGGGAAGGGCATCTACTTTCCGATAAAGCTCTGTCATTGGTTTATGAGAGGTGTCGAGATTGTTACAAATTACAGGATGAATACAACTTGGAGAAACACAACGTTCACAAATTGCTTCATCTTTCCCTTTCATTTTGTACATGTTTGCAGAGGGCCCTCCTAAATCCGATATATATCCCTTGAAATCGGGATGAGCAGTAACCTTATCTACTTCAGAGAGAATAGACTTTTCGCTTCTTGAAGCAATAAACTTTCCTTGATGTGCGGAAATCGTACAGAAACTACAGCCTCCAAAGCATCCTCTGTGCATATTAACAGAGAATTTTATCATATCATATGCGGGAATATTTCCTCTTTTCTTGTATTTGGGATGAGGTTCTCTAGTGTAGGGTAAATCAAAAGAAGCATCTATTTCTTTTTCTACCATTGTTTTATAGGGAGGGTTGATGACAAGAACTTGGTCTCCTATATCCTGTGTAATCCTGTTGGCCTGCCACTTGTTAGATTCAACTTCGACAATTTTGAAGTTTGCAGCATATTTTAGCTTGTCATTTAAACATTCCTCATGGCTTGCTAAGGAAATCGTATTCCAATTTTTGACTTTTGGCAGATTGTTTGACTTTTTTTGAAGGAAGGCAAACTGTTTAATAGTTTTTAAGTGCTCAAAAGGCACCCCTTTTTTTAGAAGTCTCAATGCATCCCGTAAGGGTTGGTCTCCCATGCCATAAACGAGTGCATCAGCACGAGAATCGAAAAGAATACTTGGCATAAGTTCATCTTTCCAATAATCATAATGCGTAACACGTCTTAAGGATGCTTCGATACCACCAATAAGAATTGGAACATCGGGAAATAAGTCCTTCAGAATGTTTGAATAAACCGTTGTAGCATAATCTGGACGAAAACCAGCCTTACCGCCTGCGGTATAAGCATCTGTGCTTCTTAAACGTTTGTTGGCTGTGTAATGATTGACCATGGAATCCATACATCCTGCGGTTATGCCAAAGAACAATCTTGGTTTCCCCAACTTTTTAAAATCTCGAAGATCGTCTTGCCAATTGGGTTGCGCAACTATTCCAACTTTCAAACCTTCATCTTCAATGATTCTTCCGATCACCGCAGTCCCAAAGGCCGGGTGGTCAACATAAGCATCACCTGAAATTAAAATCACATCAAAATCAGACCACCCTCTTTTCAGTGCCTCCTTTTTTGATAAAGGAAGCCAGTCAGAGATTGGTTTTTGAGAAGAATTGGGTATCATAGGTCAAATATACGTATAAACAAAACTAAAGATTCGATGTTCGAAGTATGAAGTAGCGCTTACCGAAAAAAAAGCAAGAATAAAATCTACTTTGTTTTGAATTGTATATTTTTGAATCGATTAAAAACTTAAAATTAAAAAGATGTCATTTGAATTACCAAAATTGAGCTACGCGTACAATGCGCTCGAGCCACATATTGATGCAAGAACTATGGAAATCCATCACTCTAAACATCATCAAGGATATACGAATAACTTGAATGCTGCTATTGCAGGAACAGACTTAGAAGGAAAATCGATAAGTGAAATTTTGAGTGCTTGTGCTGATAAACCTGCAGTTCGAAATAATGGAGGTGGATTTTACAATCACACCTTGTTTTGGGAAGTAATGTCTCCAAACGGAGGAGGTAACCCAACAGGATCGTTGGCAGCTGCGATAGATGCAGCCTTTGGCTCCTTTGATGCTTTTAAAGATACTTTTGCGAAAGCAGCTGCAACTAGATTTGGTTCTGGTTGGGCATGGTTGTGTGTCAATGATGGTGCTTTAGAGGTATGCTCAACAGCGAATCAAGACAACCCATTAATGGGTGTGGGCTGCTCAGGTACACCAATCTTAGGCTTGGATGTTTGGGAGCATGCTTATTATTTAAATTATCAAAATAGAAGACCTGATTATATTCAAGCTTTCTTTGAGGTAGTTGATTGGTCTGTAGTGTCTGATAAATTCACAGCGGCGCAATAATATTCGCGCTTTAAATAACATTGAAATTGATACAAATTCAGAGAGTTTTAATTCTCTGAATTTTGTGTTAAATTTGTGTAAACTAAAATCAATTTTTTATGAAAAAACTTATACTATCTTTAATCGGTGTTGTATTCGCGTTTGCGGCGACATCGCAAGTAGTTGTTAGGGGAGTGTCTCCTGAGGCAATTGCTAATAATTTTGCTTTTGAATGGGCAGATCCGGCGGGTGGAGACTGGTCTACACCAGATTTTTTAATTCCGAATACTTTTGTTGAGGCGCCAATTATGTTGGCTGATGATGGAACGGTAGGAGAAAACCCACAAGGTAATCCATTATCTGCAGAGGCTTGTAATGGTCCGTTGATCAATGATATGACTGGTAAAATTGCAATCATTTACAGAAATACATGTGAATTTGGATATAAAGCGCTTCAAGCTCAAAATGCTGGTGCAGTAGGTGTAATCATCTTAAATCGTGTCAACGAAGTTGTTGGTATGGGTGGAGGTGCTGAAGGCCTTAATGTTACAATCCCAACAGTTATGCTATCAAGTGTTGATGGTGCTACTTTGACAGATGAAATGGCCAATGGTGAGGTTGTTGTATTCATGGGGAACAAACAGAACCTTTTCGCAAATGACGCTGGTTCAGTTCAAGCAGCGGCAATGTCTCCAAGATATGGTTCTATACCAGTGGACATGGCAAATAATAACTATTCTTTCCAAGCAGGTATCGAAGTGTATAACTTTGGTTCTGCTGACAACACAATCAATGTAAATGCTTCGATTGATGGTCCTGGTGGAAATATTTATAATGAAACAGTTAGTTCACTTGTTGTTTCTGGTGACACCTTACCTATTTTTAACGGAAATCCATCAGAATTCCCATTAGTTGCACCAGGTACTTGGGATGAAGGTGATTACACACTTACTTATACCATTTCAATTGACGGACAAACAGATGAGTCTGACTTTGACAATGTTTTTGTAAGGAATTTCAGCGTAACATCGATGCTTTCATTAGCGGGTCAAGAGAACGGTTCATTAAAAGTTAATTCGTTCCCAAGCAATGCGACTTCTAGCTACCAAACTTGTATGATGCTTCAAGATGTTTACCCAAGTGTGACTTCAGGAGTAACAGGTGTTTATTTTGCTGCTCAGGCAAGTGATTCATTACTTCAGGATGAAGAAATCATCATAGATATCTTCGAATGGAATGATGCATGGGTTGATGTAACTGCTGGATGGGCGGCTATTACTTTTGACGATTTAAGTCAAGTTGGTGGTGGTTTGTATTACCCAGCGTCTAATGATGAAAATGGTCAGGTAGTTTATGCACCTCTTGATGCAGGTGTTGCATTAGCAGACAACCAAAGATATTTGGCTTGTTTGACTACATACAATCCAAATATTTCGTTTGGTTATGACAATTCTCTATACTACGATGCAAATTATTCAATTTATGCACAACCTATTTCCCCATTAAATATTGATGGAACAACTTGGTATTCAGGTTGGAGTGGTGTTAGTGCGCTTTCTTTAGGGTTGAAAATTGAGGAAAATGCAGGAATTGAAGAAGCTACGGAGATTGCGGGTTCTGCTTATCCAAACCCAGCGAACGATCAAGTAACTATTGATATTGATGCTGAAGGAACTGCGACACTGTTGGTTTCAGATATCTCAGGACGTATTGCTTTCACAAGTTCAGTAACACTTGTTGATGGTAAGTCGTCTATTGATATTTCTTCTTTAGATACAGGTGTTTACATGTTTAATGTGACACTTGAAAACGGAAGTACATCAACTTTTTCAGTTGTTAAAAAATAAATCAATAATTTGATGGAAAAGGGTCGATTAAGTCGGCCCTTTTTTTTTGCTGTAAAGTCAAGGAATTCTTCCTTATCTTTGACCTCCGATATGACTAAAAAATACACCGTAACAGCCGCCTTGCCATATGCAAACGGGCCACTTCACTTAGGCCACGTAGCAGGCGTTTATCTGCCAGCAGATACATTTGTACGATTTCAAAGAATGAATGATGCCGATGTTCTTTTTGTTTGCGGTAGTGATGAGCATGGAGCAGCAATTACTTTACGGGCTAAAAAAGAAGGGGTAAGCCCAGGTGAGATTGTAGATAAGTATCACAATTTGATTGGTAAAGCTTTTTCTGATTTTGGAATTGAATTTGATATTTATGATCGAACGTCTAGTAAGATTCATCACGAAACATCTTCAAACTTTTTTAAAAAATTAAATGCTAAAAATAAGTTTATCCAGAAATCCTCTGAACAATATTACGACGAGGACTATAATCAATTTTTAGCCGATAGGTACATTACAGGTACTTGTCCAAAGTGTCAAAGTACAGATGCCTACGGAGACCAATGCGAAAAATGTGGCAGTGATTTAAGTCCTACAGATTTAATTGACCCGGTTTCAACGCTAAGTGGTAAACTTCCAGTGATAAGAAAAACATCCCATTGGTTCTTACCTATGGACCAGCACGAAAAATGGCTAAGGGATTGGATCACGAAAGGAATTCTTGATGGGGAACAACAACATGATCCTAAAGCATGGCGAAATCAAGTTACCGGTCAGTGTATGTCATGGATTGATGGAGGCTTAAAGCCTAGGGCCATGACTCGAGATTTAGATTGGGGTGTTAAAGTTCCATTACCAGAAGGTGAAGGAAAGGTGCTTTATGTATGGTTGGATGCACCAATAGGTTACATATCAGCTACAAAAAAATGGGCTGCAGAAAACAATAAAAACTGGGAAGATTATTGGGTAAAAGAAAAAGCGCAAGACCGGAAGCTCGTTCATTTCATAGGAAAGGATAATATTGTTTTTCACGCGATAATATTCCCAATCCTTCTTAAGGATCACGGTGATTTCATACTGCCAGATAACGTACCAGCATCTGAATTCTTGAATTTGGAAGGAGATAAATTTTCAACCTCACGTAATTGGGCGGTATGGCTTCATGAGTACATAGCTTCTTATCCCGATAAGACGGATGAACTCAGGTATGTTCTAACTTCTATTGCTCCAGAGAGTAAAGATGCAGAATTCACATGGAAGGATTATCAATCCAGGATAAACTCGGAGTTAGCGGATGTTTTTGGAAACTTTGTGAATAGAACAGTGGTGTTAACCAACAAATATTATGATGGTCTAGTACCTGAACAAGGACAATTAACCGAACAAGATCAACAAGTACTTGACGATGTGAATAATGCTTGTTTGCGCATCAGTGATTTAATCCTTAAATATAAGCTACGCGAAGCGCAAGGTGAAATGATGCGTATTGCACGAACGGGGAACAAATATTTAGCAGACAATGAGCCTTGGAAGCTCGTTAAACTTGATGCCAGTCGCGTAGAAACCATTATGAGTGTTGCGCTAGAAATCACAAGGTGTTTATCGATAGCGGCAATGCCCTTTTTGCCAAATACTGCACAAAAGCTTCAAGGATTTTTGAATATAGATGCTAAAAAGTGGAGTGATTTGCTTGTCTCTAAACTTGTCGCAGGTACAAAAATTAATCAGGCAGAAATCTTGTTTAAAAAAATAGATGATGAATTCGTTGAATTTGAGATTCAAAAACTCAGAGAAAAATCAAAACAAACTTCTAAATTCCCTCCAATGAAAGAAACAATCGATTTTGATACATTTCAAAAAATGGATCTTCGAATGGGTAAAATTCTCAGTGCTGAAAAGGTTGAAAAAGCAGATAAGCTGCTTCAGTTAACTATTGATACCGGTATCGATACAAGAACTGTTGTTTCTGGTATAGCTCAGCATTATGCTCCAGAAGAGGTAGTTGGAAAAACAGTTCTAGTCCTGCTCAATTTGACGCCTCGAAAGATACGTGGTGTGGAATCACAAGGAATGGTGCTTATGGCGGAAAATGAGGAAGGTGCTTTAAGCTTTTTAGAAACTGAAAAGGAATTTTTACACGGTCAATCTGTAAGTTAATTCAATTTTTGTTTGGTGGGATTAAAGGTTTGAGTTATCTTTGGTGTCCCAAAACAGAACAAAATAACCCAAAAGATATATTGCGGGGTGGAGCAGTTGGGAGCTCGTCGGGCTCATAACCCGAAGGTCACAGGTTCGAGTCCTGTCCCCGCTACTAAAGACGACTCATCGGTATTTTTTATCGGTGAGTCTTTTTTTTGACCCTCTGTATCCTCTGTCAAGTCTACGTTTAAGGGAATTTACTTTCAAGAAAATTAAGTTCGATATTGAACAAAAAAGACCCTCGTTATGAGAGTCTTTCTCTAAATTTTTCATTTTAGGGATATTTCTAAAATCTTCTTACCACACTAAACCCAAATGAGACATCGCCTTTTGTCCAATCACCTAGAGTCTCCGTTAGCATTGTGGCATCATTCATTGCCCTTGCATTCGTAAACATCAATTTAAAAATGTGTCCAAACGTTTCGATGTCAATACCTAAAGATAGTGGATTTCTGTAAAGAGAATTTTTGTTTTTCACAAAGTTATATGCGTAGTCAAAAGTCAAAAATATCTTATTACTAATTTGGCATTTACTCCCAACGGAAATAAGGTATTGATTAAAGGGTAATCCACCACCTTCAGGACTTATTGGAGTGCTTGTATAATTAATATTTATTAAATTTTGTCGAACATAAATTGGTGACAATACAACGCTAATTTTTTCAAAAAATGTTTTGGATAGAATGAGTTGACTAGAATAAGCAAAACGATCAAAAAAACGTAGTCCAGGGTATTGATTTTTACTTAATAGAGTATTGACATCTGCACTAAAATGTAATGCTGTTTTCAATCTTATTTTTTTTGATAATTTTTTCAAAAATATTTTTGATGTGCCCGAGTAGGTTTTATCATAGCTATCTCTGCTTAAACTTAATTGTATTCTATCTGATAGCCCATAGAAGAATTGAATTTTGGCATTTGCTTGATCAATACCAAAAAAATATTTGATTCCACCATTCAAGTAACCGAATCTGTGTGCAACATTAAAATGAAATTCTCCTTTAGGAACAAGTAGTGTAGATTGTAGATTACAAATTTGAAGAGATGAAAATCTCTCCGAATCAATTTTGTATTCATTCAGATAAGTATCTGTAAAATCAAAAAGTGAATCGTCATGTTGTGCGTTGCAACAAAACATCAAGATTTGACCAAAAAATAATGTAAGAATGAATTTCATTATGATTTAATTTTCTAGATAATCATTATTCACCCATAAATCGAAATGCAGGCGTAGCGACTGACTCATTAATCCATTAGACGGCATAGGGTTGGCCGGATTATTAATCCTATTGATCAATGTTCCATTTTCTGTGGCATTACGCACTTGAGTATAATTTTCCAAAAGTAAATTTCCTTGTGGATTAGATCCTGAATGACATCCTATACAATTAGAAGAAATAATATTATTAATATGACTGTCATAAGTTATTGTATCACTAGATGCAGGATTAGTCATGATGTCTTCAGGTATATATGCCTTGTTGCAGCTTATCATTATTAAGATTATAATCAACCCAAAAATTAGTTTAGATAACTTCATTCGTTTCTATTCTGCGTAAATTGTTAATTTATTGAAGATTCAAAGTATTACACCAATTCCTTATCGCTTGTCTATCTGCATTGGAAATTGTACTATGATCAAATTCAGTGGCATTTTCAAACGGTGGTGGCATTACTAATTCATCTAAAGGATAATTTTCAAAATGTTGAGTGCATTGAGGTCTATGACAAGAGGTACATGAATTTTGAATGTTGGTAGTATATGGTTGTTGAAATTCAGCACCAATGACAATGTATGGTGCATTTCCTGTAAATGGAACCAAAAGTTCTGATGTATCTTGTGGATTTTTTAATTGATCGACCGCAGGAGAATGAATAAATGGGCTCGCCATATGGCAGTTAACGCATTTGTCAGCGGCCACAATGCTAGGATTCATCCATGCATCATTATATTCGGAATCACCAGGTTTAGGAGGGTTATTAGGGTTAGCATTATCTTGAATGGAAAAAAAACAGGTCTCCCCTGTGGAGTATTTATAGCCGATTACCCCAAGTCCTCCGTCTCTACAAAATGTAATAAAAACCACATCTGGATTTTCAGTACCATCGATATTTAATCCCTGATATCTTCCTACTTTATTTCCTGTTTGGCAAGCCATTCCAAATGCCCATGGATGGTCGCAGTCATTTGGATTTGTACTTCCACTGCCTTCTTCTCCAGATGGAAAAGTAACTGGAACACCATTTTGTGTAGATGGAACTTCAATTGCGTCTGAACAACTAAATTTGGGAAGAGGGCCGAGAATTTCTTCACAAGCGTATGCATGGTCCAAGGCTGTTCTTGATGTTGCTGGTTCAAAAGTGGTCGTGATATCATGAGTATGTTTTTCACACGAATTGAATGAAATTATCGAAGATAAAATTAAAAAGGTAATGAGGCTTAGCCTGGTTATATTTGTTAGTTGATTCTTTTTAGAAAACATAGGGTACAATTTTCTTTTATCAATTTCTTAATATGATGAATAAATTAAATAAGGTAACACTAGTATGAAGTGTTTTTTTTTGAGATTTCAATAGTTATTTACAATCATTTATATTAAAAGCAAACTATGAAAGTATTATACTTCCATAGTTTGTTTAAGACTAATTAATACTATAGTTTGATTGCAGTAATTGTACTCGTACAACCAAATTCTGGATCTAAACCTGTAAATGTAAAACTTGTATCAGTGACTATGTAATTATAAATAATACACTCACCATCTTCACAAAGTGTAATTTGGGTGCCATTACTAATTACCCATGTGCCGGATCCTTCTTCAGTGTTTAAAACAGTTCCATTTTCTGTTTGTGTAAACAGTTGAGAATATGTGCTATCATTAGCAAAAGTAATTGTTGCTATTAAACAAGTTTCTAATCCATTCTCAGTTTCGCAACCAAATGTTATTGTTTCATTATCAGTAGTATCATTACAATCCATATCTACGATTTCGTTAATGTTCCATGAACCTATAAATTTTGCTTTGTTCACTTCTATAGTATCATAATAGTTGCAAGTACCATCATCCTTTTTTGCTTCAGGATTATAATTGGTTGCAGATGGGTCAGTACAACCTTTTTTTCTGCATGAAACAGAAATTATCAATAGTCCTGATAAACTAAAAAGCGCTATTTTTTTAAAACTCATAACTTGAAAAATTTAATTATTAATGTTCACGAATTAACATCAATAAATCGAAGGTAGTGCGAGAGTCTCGGTTTAAATGTGTCCGTTTGCGCGCAAGCAAACTCATAAATGAATATTCAATACGGCTTTTTAGGGCTTATTCATTCTTGTTTTTTTTGAATAATTTAAAAAAAGAGACATTGTATTAAATCCAACATCTATGGTTAATCCAAGAGCTTAATATGGAGATAATTGGAGGACTTTACCGTTCATTTGAATTCTACACCTTCGACCTTGTCTGAAATACATCAATTAATCAATCAGTAATTAGTCCTACATTAGACATGAAATTTATTAAAAACTTAAATAATCACCATTAAAACACGGCTATGGAAGTAAAGGAATTTATTTGGCTTCTTCTCTACATATTCATATTCTCGATATCAACAATAATTGGACTATTGTTTTTCACAGTAAGATCAAAG
>JAKMFD010000077.1 GCA_022425625.1 Crocinitomicaceae bacterium
CACTTTGAACAATATTAAATGACTTCAAACTCTCAGGCATCGTGAATTCAGTATCAATTAAACTCAACACTTCAGCAATACATTTTAAACAGCCGGCCTCGTCAGAATGCAATTGTCTTTCAGAAAACCTCAGTACGATCCAGCCTCTATCCGTAAAATATTCATCCCGCAAAACATCATCCCCTATACAATGCATTGCCGTTCTTGCAAAAGGCTTGTAAGGCTCGTCAATCTCCACATTGATACAAATCTGGTTATCCTTCTTTTTAATTAAAGAAATATCTAATTCAAAGGGCTTATTTAGCTGACCAGTATTTATGTGAGTTTGGCCAGAAACAGTATAAAATTCTCCAAAGTGTTTGAGAATTGCTTGCTCAAATATTTTTTCCTTAGGTCCTCTTGACGATGCGCCACCTATGCGGGAGGAACGAACAATTGTGCCTTTCTCTGGAATCCTTAATATCGGATAAGTGTCATGATTAGAGTATTTCTGCGCATCATAAATTACGCGACGCCTAGTCAACGTGGCTAAGCTTTAACATATTTGAACTTCCTAAATCTTCAAGAGGTATAGAGGCAATATTGATGACTAAATCACCCTCAACAAGATAACCTCCTGTTTTCATTAAATATTTGATATCCGCGATAGTGTGATCCGTACTTATCTGCTTATTGTAGTAAAATGCCTTAACTCCCCAAACCAAATTTAATTGTGTAAGTATTTTTCTATTACTCGTGAAAACGTAGACATATGCACTTGGCCTCTGAGAGGCTATTTTGTATGCCGTGTAACCTGAGAATGACATTGTAATGATTGCATCAACATCTACTCTTTGAGCTAAACGACATGCATTATAACAAATTGAGTCTGATATAAATCGCTCCTCATTTTTTTCAGGTGGCTCTTCTTTGTAATAAATCTTATCATCAGATTCCATCTCCGTTATGATATTTGTCATGGCCTTAATGACTTCGACAGGATATTGTCCCACTGAAGTTTCTCCAGAAAGCATTACGGCATCCGCACCATCTAATACGGCATTAGCAACATCATTGACCTCTGCTCTGGTAGGAGACATTTGCGTAATCATAGACTCCATCATTTGGGTTGCAACTATGACTGGTTTTGCAAATTTAATCCCCTTATTAATAAGCATTTTTTGTGCCAACGGGACATTCTGATATGGGATTTCGACACCCAAATCTCCCCTAGCAACCATCAAACCATCGGTTTCACTAATAATGTCATCAATACATTCCAAAGCTTCAGGTTTTTCTATTTTCGCAATCACTTTGGCCTTACCACCTGTTTTAGAAATACGATGCTTAAGATCAATTATATCTTGAGCAGAACGAACAAATGAGAGCCCTATCCAATCTACATCTTGTTCTATAGCAAATGCAAGATCATTCTCATCTTTTTCGGTTAAACTCGGTAAGGATATATTGGTGTTTGGGAAATTAACCCCCTTTTTTGAGGATAAAATACCGCCTTGTTTTACCTTACAAACAATTCGTTTTTTAAGATCAGTAGAAACCACCTCAAGCATAAGCTTTCCATCATCAAGTAATATCAATTCGCCTTCATTGACATCCGCGGGAAGCTTGCTGTAGTTTATAGAAAATAATTCTTTTGAGCCGATAATATCGTCTGTCTGTATGGAGACTTCTGCATCAACCTCAAGACTAACGCCTCCTTCTGGCATAACTCCAGTACGAATTTTAGGTCCCTGAAGATCCGCTAAAAGAGCTACATTAGTATTCAGTTCTTCATTGAGTACACGAACATTTCTAACCACTTTTGCATGATCTTCATAGCTTCCATGGGAAAAATTAATTCGACATACATTCATACCAGCTAAAATCATCTTCTTGAGAATCGTCATGTCCGAGGAAGATGGTCCAATCGTTGCTACTATTTTTGTTCTTTTCATTTTTAATCATTTAAATATTCAGAAAACTCAAATTCAGTACTTGAAAAAGAGAAAACAGCTATAATCCCTTTAATCTTCCTCAAATCTGATATTAAATCTTCTTCATCCCAAATAAAATTATCTCGAAGCACTAAAAAAAAATCAAGCCTTTCTCTGTCACTAAAAAGTGTTGAGCCTTTTTGCTTGTTTTTAACTAAAAAGAACTTGGATAACTCTTCTTCATTAACGTATGAATAGTATTCATAATCAACATTCTTCTTTGTTTTATCTGGAATCGTAAAATAGGTGTCTTGCTCTGGTCTTTGAAATTTTAATTTTAATTTAGAATTCAACTCCCATGCCAGACGGTAATCACCCAAAGCTGTTGAGATGCCGAGAATAGGAAATTCATTTTCATCATCAATTTCTAGCTTAATTTTTTTAAGGCGAGTCATGAAAACAAATCTAAGCAATTAATAGGATAACCCTACGTGAAGTGAATAAAGGATTACATAAAGTTTAACCAATTGCTCTTTTAATATTGTATTGTTAAAAATTTTACCGGAAATAAGCCGACAGGTATAGAAGAAGCCCTACTATAATTTATTATTTTTGTCGTAACAATAAGTAGTAAAAATGAAATATTTTGGCATTATATGTCTCTCCTTCCTCATTTCTTGTAAGGCCTTCTGTCAACCTGAAAAATCAATTTCAAATAAAGACACTTACAACTGGATAATCGGTGCATCGTGGTTACTCACAGACGATGACGGAGAATCTTTGAATCCCTTTTTAATAGAGAATCTACACAGCCAAATTTTCCCATCGAGGTTAACAATAGATAAATACATTTACAATAGCTGGAGTGCAGAATGCGTTTTAGGTTACATGCAATTCAATCCAAATAAGCTAACGAATGGTGCGAGAGAAATTTCAGGCAGCATGTTCTCAATGGATTTTCATGGAAAATATTCTTTATACAAGCTACTGAATAAAGGTGTTATTGATCCATATTTCATTTCTGGTTTAGGACTAAGTTTAAGAAGTAACAATGATGTAGCGGCAAGACCACTGAGTGCCACTTTAAATTTAGGATTAGGACTCAACATATGGATTACGAAACAAATTGGATTACAGCTAAATAGTACCGCCAAAATCGGCTTAATTGATTTTTTTAAATCATCGGACTATATGCAACATGGGTTGGGAATTGTCATTCGAATTGAGGAGTTTGAAAAGACAGATAACAGCTTTAGCAAGTCAAGGTATAAAGTGAGCAAAAAGAGAAAAAAAATCAAATACGGTGGAAAGAAAAAAGGCAAAAAAGACACCTAGTTCTTAATCCCAAATTTCTTAATCGTTTTTTGTTTTTCGGTTACGATGCCAAAAGTATAACCACCATTTTCGAGCTGATTTGTGTCATATCTCAAAATATGCCCCCCAGACTTAAATTCTTTTGACGCTAATTCTGCGACTACCTCATCCGCAGACCAGATATAAAATGAAACATGAATAAGCTCAGGGCATTGAAAATAAAACTCAACTTCACCGCTTACTTGATACGTCTCTGTACTATATAATACGCAATACTCCTCTGTTGGAACTCTGTTTTTACTCCATCTTTTTAGCAGAAAGCGATAGGCTATGATAACGAGTAAAATAGTTAACGTAATGTAGAGAATTGTGAGTAGTTCCATTATAGTGAGATTATTCCTTCAATTTCTGAAGCTTTTAAATAAATATTAATTATCGAATCAGTGGAAAGCATTACTTGTTTTACTCCTATTGAAATAAACTTACCACTTGAGGAAGGTTTCATTTGAACCTGAGTTTCTGAAGGGAATAGTGCACTCACTTTGGCGACGTTATCATTTTGATTAGGAACAATAAATTTAAAAAAATACACCTGGGGAAAATCGGTTTGTTCTAACTGACCTCTTAGGCTTTCAAAATCTTTCATGCACAAAATTAATTCTTATTTGTTGAACTTGGTGTGTCTTATAATTTAGAATTTCAATTGAAAAACTATTTTTGCATTATGAAATGGCTCTCTACAATTTCCATATGTATTATTTCCAACTTTTGTTTGAGTCAAAAAAACATAGAAGCATTGCCGATAGAGCAACCGATTGTTCTGAATGCTGAATTCAATGAATCAATTTGGGAAAATGCGATTTGGACTTCCGATTTTACACAATTAAAGCCACGCCCAGGAAACAAGCCTACCAAACGTACGGAGGTCGCTATTCTTTATGATCAAGAGGCATTGTACTTTGGTATAAAATGCTTTGACAACCCGGATTCCGTATCAAAAGTACTTTCTGTTCGTGATGACTTTAATCCAAATTTAGATCTTTTTGCGATTTTTATAGACACATATAACGATCGACAAAACGGATTTTTCTTTGGTATAACAAGTAGAGGAGTTCAGCTCGATGCTAAAATTTTTAATGGGGATTTTAATGAATTATTAAATTTAGTATGGAGAAGTAAAACAAATATTAACGAATCAGGTTGGTTTGCAGAACTAAAAATCCCATACTCAGCATTACGATTTCCTAAAACGGAAGTCCAAGATTGGAACATAAATTTTGGGAGACAGATTAGCCGGTTAAGGGAGGAAAATACATGGAATCCAGTAAACCCTGACCTTGAAAATTATTTGTTAGAAAGCGGAAAAGTAAAAAATGTTGTAGACATTTCTCCTCCCCTCAGACTTGCGCTCATTCCATTTCTTTCCAGCTATGTCAATTTTTCAAAAGATTCTGAAACCCTTTCATCATTCAATGGTGGAATGGACATTAAATATGGAATCAATGAAGCTTTTACACTGGATGTAACCTTACTGCCTGATTTTGGTCAAGTTGTTTTTGACAACCAGGTTCTGAATATAAGCCCCTTTGAAATAGAATTTAATGAGAATAGGCAGTTTTTTACCGAGGGAACGGAACTCTTTACGAAATCAGAGCTATTTTACAGTAGAAGAATTGGCGTCCAAACACCATCAAGAGTCTACAACAGTCAATTAGGCGAAGGTGAATATTTAGAAGAAATACCTAACTCTGTTCCATTAATTAATGCAAGTAAAGTATCTGGGAGACTGAATAATGGGCTGGGAATTGCCGTGTTTAATGGCATAACCTCTGAACAAACTGGAAATGCTATCAATGCTGGTACAGGTGATAAAAGAGCAGTTACCATAAGCCCGTTGAGTAACTACAACGTTCTTGTTCTGGATCAGAACCTAAAAAATAACAGCTTTGTAACCTTCACAAATACAAATGTTTGGAGGTCAGGTGATTTTTATGATGCCAACGTATCGGGAATAAATGCCAAGCTAAATACAAAAAACAATGACTACTATTTTTCTGGACAAGGTGTTTTATCTGCAATACTGGAAAGTGAAGAAACCTCTCTTGGTCATACTTGGGGTATTGAGACTGGTAAGCAAAGAGGGAACTTCACCTATTGGGCTGAATATTACGAAGAATCAGATACATATGACCCAAATGACCTTGGTTTCTTAAGAGCTAATAATAGTCGCGTTGCTGAAATTAATATTGGCTACCGAAATTTTAGACCAAGTTTTTGGAATCTGAATAAGTTTCAAAGTAATTTATCTGTGAATTATGAGCGTCTCTATGCCCCCAATCTATTTGGTGGCGCTTTTTGGCAATCTAGATTAGTCATGGTTTCAAAATCTTTTAATGCAGGAGGCATCAGTATTAACGGCGCTTTAATGGAAAATAATGACTACTTTGAACCGAGGGGAGCCAACATTGGCGAATATAAATTTATTCGCCCAATTTGGACCAATATGGGCGCTTGGTTTTCTTCCAATTATCAAAAAAGAATTGCTGTCGATGCAAGGTTAGGATATGTAGATGTTCAACGAGGAGATTGGTGGGAATGGCAATACAATTTTGAATTTCGATTTAGACTTAGCAACCAACTTTTTCTTTTACATGAGTGGGAACAAAGCTTTCAATATAATAGTGAAGGTTATGCTGTTAATTTTGGGGAACCAGAGGATGAATTTGATGGAATTCTATTCGGGAATAGAGATAGGTTAACTAGTGAACAATCTATTGGTCTTGATTATACAATTACCAATCGGCTCGGAATGACCTTTAGACTAAGACACTACAATGCTAAAATTAAATACAACTATTTCTATGAGCTTTTAGAAAGCGGACAGCTTAGTCCTTTAGAAAGTTTTTCCGGAAATGACTTTAATGGGATTTCAGCATTCGACATTAATTACAATGCCTTTACCATTGACATGCTACTCCGTTGGGTTTTTCTACCGGGAAGTGAGCTTAATTTTGTTTGGAAAAACTCAATATTTACATCGGATTCAAATGTTAATGCTCGTTATTGGGAAACCCTCAATAACACTCTTCAAAATGGGCCTATCAATACACTTTCGCTAAAAGTAATTTATTGGCTGGATAGCCAATACTTAAAAAAGAAAACTAGCGCAGGCATTTAAAATAATCAAAAGGTTCTTGGCATTTTTTACACTGATAATGTGCTTTACACGCGGTACTGCCGAATTGACTTATCATTTTTGTTTCTTGAGCATCACATTTAGGACAAGGAACAACTAAAGGGTCAGCAAAAAGAACAGACTTATCGGCTTCATCTTGAGGAGGAGCAATACCGTAAGCTTTGAGCTTTTTTTTGCCTTTTTCTGACATCCAATCTGTTGTCCAAGCCGGTGCAATTGAGGTACTAACCTCAAAATCCTGAATACCATTAGCTTCAAGTTGAATTGTAATATCTTTTTCAATAGTTTGCATAGCAGGACAACCTATATATGTCGGGGTAATAACGATAAGGGCTGTTTCATTTTCAACACGAACGGAACGCACAATCCCAAGATCAATGATAGATAATACTGGGACTTCAGGATCAAAAACACCTTCAAGAAGCGCATAAATCTCCTTTTCGCTTACCATTCCATGTTAGGATATGTTCGTTGCATATATTGCATTTCGGCAAGTAAAAAGCCCATATGCTCAGAATGCCGACCTTCTCTTCCTCCCTTAAATTTCCAATTGTTTTTTGGTAGGTCAATGGTCGCCATCTCAAGAACTTCAGTAACTGTTTTTTTCCAAAACGGAAATATTACTTTAGCCGAGGGAATAATACCTTCTTTTAAAAGTATAGCATCAACCTCATTTTCAAAAAATAATTCATCAGCATATCTGAATAATGCATCTAATGCTGCCTGGATTTTAGCATGAGACTCCTCGGTTCCATCCCCAAGACGAATAACCCATTCTGAGGAATGTCGAAGGTGATATTTTGTTTCTTTCAATGCTTTTTCGGCAATACCAGAAAGTCTATTATCCGTAGACTCAAGCAAATGTTCCAATAGTGGTTTCCTGTAGGCATCAAATAAAAATTGACGCATCATGGTATCTCCAAAATTTCCGTTAGGCTGTTCTACAAGTAATGTATTGGTATACTCTTTTTCAATACGTAGGAATGCCAACTCATCATTTGATTTAGGTTCTTCGGCCAATGATCCAGCGTATTCAAGTAATAAAGTAGCTTGACCTATCAAGTCTAGTGAAATATTGGTCGTTGCAATATCCTCCTCCAAAATGGGGCCATGACCACAAAGCTCAGAAAGCCTTTGGCCTAAAATGAGACTATCATCTCCCATTCTCAATAGATATTGGTATAAAGCTTCTTGTTTCGTCATAGGCTACATGTGAGAAATACCATCCGGTACATCGTAAAAAGTTGGATGTCTATATACTTTAGATTGTGCAGGCTCAAATAGTGAATCCTCATTATTTGGATCGCTAGCCGTAATATTGTTTGAAGGAACAACCCAAATAGAAATACCCTCAGAACGACGGGTATATACATCACGAGCATTCTTAATTGCCATCGTCGCATCAGATGCTCTAAGGCTACCAACATGCTTATGGTTTAAGCCTTGCTTACTTCTAATAAAAACCTCCCAAAGAGGCCATTCTTTTGATTTTTCCATAATTATGCAGATTTCTTTGCGCTTCTTTTTTGGGCAAATGCCATAGCTGCTTCAACGACCCATTTGCCGTCTTCTTTTGCCTTTCGTCTGGCGTCAACACGCTCCTTATTACAGGGCCCGTTTCCACCCACCACTTGCCAAAACTCATCCCAGTTTATTGCTCCGTAGTCATATCCTTCCTTTGCTTCATTCCATTTAAGGTCCTTATCGGGAATGGTCAAACCAATCAATTCTGCCTGGGGCACTGTTGCGTCTACAAACATTTGTCTCAGTTCATCATTGGTATGTCGTTTAATTTTCCAATTCATGGACTGCTCCGTATGACTTGAATCCGCATCACTAGGGCCGAACATCATTAATGCAGGCCACCAGAATCGATTAAAAGCATCTTGAGCCATTTCTTTTTGGGCTTGTGTTCCAGCAGCTAGTTTGGTCATAATTTCAAATCCCTGACGTTGATGAAAGGATTCTTCTTTACACACCCTTACCATTGCTCTTGCATATGGTCCATATGAACATCTACACAAAGGCACCTGATTCATTATTGCAGCGCCGTCTACAAGCCAGCCAATCGCTCCCATGTCTGCCCATGATAATGTAGGGTAATTGAAAATTGATGAATATTTTGCCTTTCCCGAGTGTAAATCATCAATGGTTTGCTCGCGATCCGCACCAAGAGTTTCTGCAGCACTGTATAGATACAAGCCGTGGCCTGCTTCATCTTGGACTTTAGCTAAAAGCACTGCTTTTCTTCTAAGATTTGGCGCTCTAGTAATCCAATTGCCCTCCGGCAGCATACCCACAACTTCGGAGTGCGCGTGCTGTGAGATTTGACGAATAAGCGTTTTTCTGTAGGCATCAGGCATCCAATCATTAGGCTCAATTCTAATGTCTTTATCTATTTTCTTTTGAAAATTCTTTTCTAGTTCTTTAATGTCTATTTCCATCATCTTTCCTAGTTTACTTTACAAATATACTTAATACTCAGACTGATTAAAAACAAAAGAAAATGAACAATGTTTAGAACGCCTTGTCTTGAGAAATAGATTGCTTAAATTTGAACAAATTATACGATGACTACAAAATCGAAATTCTACGAGCTGACAGTAAAAAATATCATCCAAGAAACAGAAGATTGCGTTTCAATTTCTTTTTCAGTCCCTGATAAAGATAAAAATGATTTTAATTACCATTCAGGTCAATACTTGACTTTTAAAGCACATTTAAAAAATGAAGAAGTTCGACGGTCTTACTCATTATGTTCAGAACCTTCCTCAGGCACATACAAAGTGGCCATAAAGAGAATTGAGAATGGTTTATTTTCAAATTATGCGCATCAGGCTATAAAAGAGGGAGACGTTTTAGAGGTCATGAAACCTTCAGGTAATTTTCAGCACATTCCTAACCAAAAAGCGAAAAAAAACTATGTTTTATATGCTGCGGGGAGCGGAATTACACCCATAATATCAATTCTCAAAAGTATTCTACACCACGAGCCTAACAGTAATGTGAATCTAATTTATGGAAATAAAGCTGTGCAAACCATCATATTTAAAGAAGAAATTGAAGCCCTAAAGAATACTTACTTAGACCGATTAAGTGTTATTCATATTCTGTCACGTGAAAATTTAGGAAACGTTTTGCAAAAAGGTCGAATTGATAAAAAAAAGTGCGCCCTTATTTACGACACCTATCTAACAGGTGTAAATATCGATGATGTATTTATTTGCGGTCCTGAACAAATGACTTTAGATATACGAGAAACGCTCATCTCCAAAGGACTTGACACTAAGAATATTCACCTAGAGCTTTTTGGAACTGGGTACAATAAAAAAGAGAGAGGGAATCAATCAATCTTAAAAAGAGAGGATGACAGTGACGTTATTCTGCACATGGATGGCGATGAGTTTGAATTTGCACTCAATAATCAAGGGGTTTCTATTCTCGACGCTGCCCAAAAATCAGGTCTCGATGTACCATATGCTTGTAAAGGCGGTGTTTGCTGCACTTGTAAAGCAAAGGTTTTAGAAGGCACTGTAACAATGGATGTTAACTATGCGCTTGAACAAGATGAGCTAGATAAAGGTTATATCTTAACATGTCAGGCACATCCGACATCAAAAAAAGTAATTGTAACATTTGACGAATAAAATATGGGCTTACTTGGGAATATTTTCAAAAAAGAAAAGTATAAAGGATACTTCGAAATTCAAATCGCGGCAATTGAAAGATTAAATGAGTCTGCCGTTAAAGTTGAATTTTTAATACCTGATAAGCTCAGTTCGAATTTCAAATTTATCCCTGGACAGTATATCAATATGCTCAAAGAAATTGATGGAAAGGAGGAAAGAAGATCCTATTCTATTTGCAGTGGCTTATCAGAACAGCTAGCAATTGGTGTGAAACGTGTTGAAGAGGGAGTTGTTTCTAATTGGTTCGTAAAGAATGCAAAAGAGGGAGATATCATTTACTTATCAGAACCCCAAGGTAATTTTACGGTACCTAATGGGGCAAAAAAAATCGCAGCGCTTGCGGCCGGAAGTGGCATAACACCTATTCTATCAATACTAAATTCGAAATCTGACGATCTAAACATCCAATTACTCTACGGAAATAAAAACAAGAATGAATCGATGTTTTTATCAGAAATTGAAGCAATGAAGGATATAAAATCACAGCTTTTTTACAGCAGAGGTGTTGAAGAAGGTGCTACAGAGGGCAGACTAGACAAAGAAAATTTAACTAAAAGTATAAAGTCAGACTTGAGTTTCCTTCAAAACGATGCATTTATGATCTGTGGTCCAGAGGAAATGATTTTGGGATGTATAGAAACATTAGAATTCTTTGGAGTAGCAAAACAAAAAATCATTTATGAATTATTTACCACTCCTATTTCTTTAGGGGTTGAGATTAAACAAGAACAACATTCAGGAAGCTCCGAAGTTTCTGTCGTTCTAGATGATGAAGCATTTGAAATGACCTTACAGGGTGATTCGAAGTCAATTCTTGATGCTGTGGAGGATGAAGGAATGGATGCTCCATATTCGTGCAGAGGTGGCGTATGCTGCTCATGTAAGGCGAAGGTTCTTGAAGGCTCTGCAGGTATGAAGCTGAATTACTCGCTTACTGATGAAGAGGTTGAAGATGGCTACATACTTACCTGTCAAGCTTATCCAACAAGTGCTAAACTGAAAATCTCCTTTGATGAATAAAAATATTGTAATTATTGGAGGTAGCACGGGTATTGGTAAAGCAATAGTTGAAAGGGCGGCATTAGATACTGGCAATAAAATCTCCGTCTTTTCCCGACAAGAAGAACTTATGGCCTCTAATTTCAAATCATTAGATAACGTCTCGGTTCACTTCTTAGACCTTGAAAAAATAGATGCCAACGAATTCAAAGAAAATATTAGCACATTAAACAACATAGATATTTTAATAAACAACGCTGGTTATTTAGTCAAAAAAGACTTTGAAAAGCTATCGCATCAAGATATTATAAAATCATATCAAATCAATGTCATAGGTATTATGCAAATTGTTCAAGCAACCATTCCGTTTATGACAAATAAGGGTGGCCATATTGTGAATATAAGTTCTATGGGCGGTTTTCAAGGATCTATGAAGTTTCCTGGTCTCTCAGCATACAGCACATCAAAAGCAGCGTTATGTTCTTTCACAGAGCTATTTGCTGAGGAATATAAAGACTCAAAAATTAAAATGAATTGCTTGTGTCTTGGAGCCGTTCAAACAGAGATGTTAGAAACAGCCTTCCCTGGTTTTAAGGCACCACACACACCCCAACAAATGGCTAAGTATATTTATGACTTTGCCTCTAGCCAGGGTGATTTTTTAAACGGTAAAATCATTCCTGTTTCGCTGTCGACTCCTTGATTTAATTTTCAATTTTATTTATTGTATCTTAGAGTATTGAATACAAACCGTATGAGGAGTTTTCTAAGTGTTTTAATTGGTCTCTTTTTGGTCATTGATTTTGCATCAGGTCAGGATATTCATTGGTCACAATTCAACGACAATCAGTTATTTCAGAATCCAGCACATTCAGGCCATTTTGATGGAGATTATCGCTTCATAGGTAATTACAGGGATCAGTGGCGTAGTGTAACTGTGCCTTTTAGTACAACGGCTATTTCTGTAGATTCGAAATTTAAAAATATTGGATTTGGAATTAATATGTTTAACGACCAAGCCGGTGATGGACGGTTTCGTACCGTTGAAGTCCAAGGGAACCTATCTTATGCCTTTAAACTTACGCCTGATTCTTCTCACGTTCTCAGACCAGGTATAAATTTCGGTTTAAACCACAGACAAATTAATTGGGATGCCTTGTACTTTGATGTTCAATATACTGGATATGTGTTTAACCCAGCTGCACCTAATTTTGAAAATTATCAGAATGACAGAAAAACAAATGCAAGCTTTGGGGCAGGATTCTTATACGAATACAGAAAAAATGACCGCTTTAAAATTCTTTTTGGTTCTAGTCTGTTCAATCTTAATCGCCCTAACCAGGGGTTTTACAATACAGAGGTGAGAAGAGCGATTCGAAGCAATTCTTTCGTAAAAGGTACGTTTGAGATCAATGAAAAATGGGATATTATTCCAAGTATTCAATTTAGTGCTCAAGATGTTTACAGAAATTTGGTAATTGGTGCCTCTGGTAAATATTATTTAAACCACCCAAAAAAGAAATATGCAGCACTTTATGGCGGTATTTGGTACAGAAATAAGGATGCTGCCAACCTAAGCTTCGGTTATGACTTTGCAGATTTGTTTGTAGGTATTAGCTATGACATAAATTTCTCGAAGCTCGTGCCTGCAAGTCAAGCTAGAGGTGGGATAGAATTTGCTGTGCGCTACATAATTAAAAAATTTAAACCAAGAAAAGTTCTACATAAAGTATGTCCAGACTATATTTAATATTGTTCTTGACTTTTGGGTTAACCAATTTGGGTACAGCTCAAAAAACTCTAAAGAAAATCATTGCATTCGCTGACGAACAATATGTCAAAGGAGATTTTATATATGCCCTTGAATACTATAAACAGGCATTAGAAAAAGATTCAAATTCAGTCAAACTTTTATGGAAGTATGCCGAGACACTTAGAGCTTATAAAGACTATCCAAATGCTGAGACCTATTATGCAAAGGTTTATGCACGTGAGCAGACAAAAATATATTCAAATAGTTTGTTGAATCTTGCCTTAATGCAAAAGCAAAATGGGAGATATACACAGGCCATCAAAACACTGAATTTAAGCGCTGAAAAGTTATCTAATAAAAAATCAAGCCCATTTTATATTAAAACACTTCGTGAAATAGAGTCCTGCAAGTGGGCAATAGAAAACATTAAGGATTCCTCAGATTTTGTACCTCTCACCCACCTTCCCGAAACCGTTAATTCCATAGATGCTGAATTTGCGCATACTATGCACGGTAATCAATTGATTTTCTCTGCATTAAAGGCAGACTCATCAAATAAAGAACAAGAAGTATACGACAAATCTTATCGAACAAAACTGTATTACAGTGTAATCAATAATCAAGGGGAATTTTCAACCTCAAAAATAAACAATGATTTATACCATGAAGAGTTGAGCTATGGAAATGGATCCTATTCGAATGATGGAAAGCGTTACTACTTTAGCGTCTGTGAAGATAATGGTTCTGGATATTCTTGTCAAATTGTAATCGCTGAATTCAATGACAGTTCTTGGAAAATTATGGATACCCTACCATCAGAAATTAATGTGTCAGGAGCGAATACAACGATGCCTTTTTTTACTAGAATAAATAAAAAAGATTATTTGATTTATTCTTCAAATAGACGTGGAGGAAAAGGGGGAATGGATCTTTGGTATGCCGAAAGCATTGATGGTATTCGATTCAAACCTTCGATAAATATAAGTGCTGTTAACAGTGTAGAAAATGATGTAACACCTTACTATGATACAATTCAAAATAAATTATTCTTCTCTTCAACATGGCTTAATGGCTTTGGTGGATATGATGTGTATGCAAGTGCTTTTAACGAGGAGGCATTTTCAATTCCTACAAACGTAGGAATGCCAATTAATAGCCCTGCAAATGATTTGTATTATTTTGGACACAATGATAGCATATTTATATCATCAAATAGACGAGGTAGCCTCTATGCAAAAAATCCAACTTGCTGCAGTGATATATATGCGTCGTACCCGATGATAGATATAGTAACTGAAGAAACAACAGATACCTTGATTGTAGAGGAACGTATAGAAGCATTATTGCCAGTAACATTATATTTTAGAAATGATGAACCAGACGCAAGAACTCGAAGTATTACTACCAAACAAACATATCTAGAATCATATGAAGGATATGTCGAAAATTATCCTGTGTACAAAGCAGAAGTCGGTAAGGGCTTACCTTCGGTTGACTCGGAATATGCAATTAATGAATTAAGCTCTTTTTTTAAAGAAAAAGTTGATTTTGGTGCAATCATGTTAGACTCCTTGAAGTCAATTCTAATAAAGGAATTACAATCAGGATCAAAAATTCAAATGAGTGTTAAAGGTTATGCCAGCCCACTTGCGAAAACTGCGTACAATATAAACCTCACCAAACGAAGGATTTCATCTTTAATCAATTATTTCAGTCAAGTTGACAATGGTGCTTTCAAGCCATTTTTAGGAAAGAATGCAACGCTTACTTTTAATTTCCTTCCATTTGGAGAGTATGTTGCCAATCAAGAAATAAGCGATGATGCAGCAATTAAAAATGAATCAGTCTATTCAAAAGCTGCAGGAATGGAGCGTCGCATTCAAATCGAATATATATCTATTGATAGGAACAAGTCAATATTTCCGCTGATTACTGAAACACAAGTTGTAAATCTCGATCCCGTAAAAATCGGTACGACTTTAGTCAGTACCTTTATTGTAAAAAACACATCAAGTGAAAAAATCACATTGATCATACCACCCACTAACCTTCAAGAATTCACAAGCGAGAAGTTAATCTTACTACCAAACGAGGAGAGTGAAATTTCGTTGAAATATGATTCAAAAGAAAAAATAGGTCACCTATCTATACCATTTGATGTTATGGTTAAAGACTACGAAGGTAAAATCACCTTACATACAAATGCAGTGCTAGAATGACTTCTATAAGTTGAGTTATTTTTTGTGCCCTATGATGTCTTGCTGAATATTTATCATTTCTTTTGACGACAGTGCCAACTTCGAATTGTTAAAATTCATATCGTCAATCTTAGATATAGGTATCAAATGAATATGGGCATGTGGGACTTCTAATCCGATTACTGATACTCCTACTCGATCACAAGGTATGGCATTCTTAATTTTTGAGGCTACATTTTTCGCAAAGATTATCATGTTTTGTAAAACATCATCGTCAATATCAAATAAATAGTCAATTTCAACTTTCGGAATGACCAAAGCATGACCTCTCATTAAAGGGTTTATATCGAGAAATGCAAGAAATGAATCATCCTCTGCTATTTTGTAGCAAGGAATTTCACCTTTGATAATTTTAGTAAATAAACTAGACATTAACGTGAGATTTCGATGATCTCAAATTTCATTATACCGCCAGGTGTGACAATATCGGCAATATCGCCTTCAGATTTACCAAGTAATCCTTTCCCTATTGGAGACTCAACAGAAATCTTCTTTGCCTTTAAATCAGCCTCGTTTTCGGCCACTAATGTATAATCGATTTCCATACCATTAGATATATTCTTAATCTTAACTTTAGATAGAATATAAACCTTTGAGTTATCTATATTTGAATCATCGATTAATCTTGCATTGGATATAACAGTTTGCAATTTAGATATTTTCATTTCCAAAATTCCTTGAGCTTCCTTAGCTGCATCATATTCCGCATTTTCAGATAAATCTCCTTTATCTCGAGCTTCACCTATTTGCTGGGAAATTGATGGCCTTTGAACCGTTTTCAGTTCTTCAAGTTGGTCTTTTAATTTCTGAAGACCTTCTGGAGTATAATAATTAATCTTCGACATGATAATTGTATATAAGTCAATAGGCCCGAAAGGGCCTATATCAACATTTAATATTTGGGTTAATTTATTTTAGAGCTATAGTAACACCTAGTGTGTGAATTGTTCCAAAGATACCAGCGAATCGCGCACAGTATTCAACACCTAAGGCGCTTTTATCTTCACCAACCAATGCATCTATAGAAAAGCCAGCCGTTGGACCAACTAAAGCATTTGATCTGTTTTCAAGAGACAAAAGATTTTTCTCATAAACGTATCCTCCTCGAATATTGAAAGCCATTCGGTCGTTCGTCATACCATAATCTAAACCAATTCTATATTGGTCATTAGAAAATGAATTTGCGGTAAAACCTAAAGCTAGATTCAGTTTACTAACTTCATTGAAAATGAAATCATATGAACCTCCAATTGACAATAGAGAAGGCATTTCAAATGCGGAAGAACGTTCTTCCAATGACGCAATAAATCCTGTAGTAACATAGGCGGCTTGCTGCGCTAAACCATCCCCTTTATACTTCATTACAGGGCCAACATTTTTTAATGCAATACCAAACTTAACTTGTTCCTGCTCTCCAGTTACATAACGTATACCTGCATCAATTGCTACACCAGACGTTTTAAGGTTAGAAATGTTTGCAGAAATAACTTTGAAATTAATACCTCCATATATACTAGATGAAAAAGTTCTTGCATATCCTACATTAAAAATATTTGTTCTTGGTGAAAAGAATCCAATATTCCCCTCTGGGTTTTCTACTGTAGTAATAGGAATATCACCAAAATTCATTGATTGAATACTAATCGCTAAAACACCTGATTCAGATATTCGCTGAGCAATACCCGCAGAATTAAAAGAAATACCTGCCGTACCCATCCAGTTGCTATAATTAAATTTCAATTGAGTCTGGTCTGTAAAAGCCAATCCAGCAATATTCATATATGTTGCTTCTAAACCATTCGCGCTAGCAATTCCAGCATCTCCAAGTGAAGAGCTTCTTGCCCAAGGGTTAATAAGCAAGTCTGATGCGCCTGCTGAACCAACACGGTCTTCATTTCCTGCGAACAACGTTGGAGCAAAACATAAAAGAACAAATGCGATTTTTAAACTATTCTTCATAACTAATTCTTTCTTTTTCTAATTCTAATAATTATATACCCTGTAAGTCAACTTGTCTCATTCCACCAAAGAACTTTAAAACGCGTTCTCCAACCTCAGGGACAGAAACGTGGATCAAGTAAATCCCTGATGCTACCGGAATGGCCTTAAAATTCGTCAAGTCCCAATCCAATGAAGTAATTGGACTATCCTTTTTGAATTCTCTAACAAGCTTTCCATTAACCGTATAAATCCTCACCGTACACTGCTCAGGAAGGTTCGTGATTTTTATACGAGTATCTAACCTACTTCGTTCATATTCAGAAAATGCATAATACGGATTTGGTACAATATTGATGATGTCCAATGCCTCCTTGAGCTGATCTTGTGACCCTGTCACGGTTGCAATCTCATCCATGCTCCATGAGAACATCGGCTTTCCGTCATTCTCGCCAGTAGCTACGTAATCCTTGTACTCCTTGTTTATTCTAAGCTTCATAGTAACATCTGTAGACAAGAATTCTTGACCTTCTCTTAACATTGGATAACAAACCCAAGACAATGTTGCATAAATTGGTCTACAATTCGCTGTCGTTGGACT
>JAKMFD010000081.1 GCA_022425625.1 Crocinitomicaceae bacterium
TTCCTGGTATTATTTACAAGCTCTCCCCATTTCTTTCTGCCTTCCCACCATCGATCATAAGCAGTATTCGTTCTAAAAACAAGTAGTAACGAAAGGGCAAAGCCAACTAAAGAATACACCTGCATTAAGCTGCTAAGCGGCTCCGTGTTTTCTACGTAATTAACCTCTAAATACGCTATTCCAAGAGCCAACAAGCCTATCGCGATAAGCTCTTTCCATAGCTTTGCAAATGTGTCGCTATGTTTAAAAGATACAATATGCTTAAACCATGTTTTTGGATTATACTTGATCATCGAAAAATAATTTCGATAAAAATACAAAAGTTGGCCTTTTGAACGGTGTTAAAGAGTGATTTTTGTACCTTCGACTAAGCAAGAAAAACTAATCAAAGCAATGAAAAACGAGACGTTTAGAAAGGCTGCCCTTGAGGATGCAGATGATGTCTGGGAGATTTTACGAAGAGCAATAGCGCGGAGAAAAGAAGACGGAAGCAACCAATGGCAAGATGGGTATCCAAACCCAGAGGTTGTACAAAAAGACATCTCTAATGGGCACGGCTTTGTCATGTGTCAAGGAGATGTTGTGCTTGGTTATGTGGCTTTGCTTATAAATGATGAGCCAGAATATGACAACCTTGAAGGATCTTGGCTTACTCATGAAGACTTTGTTGTCTTTCACCGGGTTGCGATTTCAGAAAACCACCTTGGCAAAGGTCTGGCAAAAAAAATGTTCGGGCATATCGAAGATTTTGCAAAGCAAAACAATATAAACAGTGTTAAAGCAGATACTAATTTTGACAACCCTGCAATGCTATATTTATTTGAAAGTTGTGGTTATCATTTTTGTGGAACAGTTTATTTTAGGGGCAGCCCAAGAAAAGCCTACGAAAAAGTCCTAATCCCTTAACCACAGATTTTGTTTTCAATGAAGACCCTTATTCATAACACCCTCGGTATTAAGCCTTTAGAAATCATACAACTAAACGGCTATGAAAACAAAAACTACTTGGTTAAAACCGCTGAAAAAAATTACATCTTTAAAACCTATCCTAACCACCCTAAAACGGCTTCATTAATTGATGCTGAGTGTGCCGCTTTAATTTATTTACAGGCCTCCCAGAAAAACAAGATACCAAAGCCGATTCCTTTTGTTTCTGGCGAATTTACTAAGCTCTTGTCTGTAAATAATGAGCTTAGACTTTGCAGAATGTTGTCTTTTCTGCCGGGGACGTTTTTAGGAGACAGTAACGCTAACAACGACCTTATGGTTAACCTTGGGTGTTTTTTAGCAAAAATAAATAAAGGCATGGTGGGCTTTCACAGCCTGGCATTCAAAGCACGTAATTATGAGTGGGATCTTCAAAACTTACTGCTTAATAAAAAGCATGTTTCGGCCATTTCGAGTCCAGAAAAAAGAAGCTTAGTCTCCTATTTTTTTCAGCAATTTGAAGCAAATGTATTGCCTGAATTACCCGCCCTAAGAAAAGCTTTTATACATAGTGACTTCAATGAATGGAACGTTCTTGTAGAGGAAGCTTCTGTCGTTGGTTTAATTGATTTTGGAGACATGGTTTACTCGCCTTTAATCAATGAAGTTGCCACAGCAATATGCTATTTAACCTATGATAAGGACTCTTTTTTTAATTGGGCAACACCCTTTTTGAGGGCCTATCACAAAGAAAACCCACTTCAAGAAAAAGAGGTTGGGCTGTTGTACTATCTCGTGGCTACAAAACTCTGTATTAGCGTTTGTCAATCTGCAAAAGCAAGGGTTAAACAGCCTGAAAATAAATATGCTTCTGTTAGCGAAAAAAATGCATGGCGCGCCTTAAGAGCGTTATTAAAAACAAACCCCATAGCGGCTCAACGTCGCTTTTTGGAGGCTTTAGGTTTTAAACTCAATGCTCAAAAAGGTGTTGATGCAAAACTTAAAGAACGACACAAGTATCTAAGCTCGATTTTGTCAGTTAGTTATAATGAACCCATATTTATGCGCGCATCGGCGTTTCAGTATATGTACGATGGGTACGGAAATACTTTTTTAGATGCCTATAATAACATTCCGCATGTCGGGCATGGGCACCCAAGAGTCGTAGAGGCGGGTCAAAAGCAGCTTGCTAAACTCAACACAAATACGCGTTATTTATATGACTTGCTTCCAGAATATGCAGATAAGCTTTTAAGTAAATTTCCAAAACCCTTAGATAAAGTCTTCTTTGTCAATTCAGGTAGTGAGGCAAACGACCTGGCTATTAGAATGGCCCAAAAACATACGGGGAATAAAAAAATAATGGTTGTAGAGCACGGTTATCATGGGCATACACAAACCGGAATAGACATCAGTGATTACAAGTTCAACCATCCTAAAGGGCAGGGTCAGAAAAGTCATATATTGAAAGCCCCACTGCCTCGCGAGTATCACGGCCCAGAAATTGAAGTTCCTAAGGCGGGAGTGCATTGTGCCGAAAAAGCCATTGATATTGTGCGAAGCAACAAAGACGATCTTGCTGCTTTCATCGCTGAGCCAATAGTTGGTTGTGGGGGTCAGGTTCCGCTTGCACCTGGCTACCTAAAAGCTTTATATCCTGAAATTAGAAAACAAGGCGCGTTGTGTATCAGTGATGAGGTTCAAACTGGTTTTGGTAGGCTTGGGTCCTGGTTTTGGGGGTTTGAAATGCATGGTGTTGTGCCCGATATGGTGGTGCTTGGAAAACCTATGGGAAACGGACACCCTATTGGTGCTTTAGTAACCTCATCAGAGATTGCATCCTCTTTTTCTAGTGGTGTTGAATTTTTTAGCTCTTTTGGAGGGAACCCCGTTTCCTGCGCTATCGGCCTGTCTGTTCTTGAAACAATTGAAGAAGAAGCACTTCAAGAAAAAGCAAAAACTGTCGGGTCATATTACAAAAGCTTACTTAAAGAATTAAAAAAGGAGGACGCTCGAATTGGGGATGTTCGTGGAGAAGGACTCTTTCTGGGAATAGCGCTTGTTGATGAAGACGGAAAGCCCAACCAGCCTCTTGCTCAATTTCTTAAAAACGACCTGCGTAAAAAGCATATTTTAATCAGCACCGACGGTCCACAAAACAGCGTTATTAAAACAAAGCCACCATTAGTTTTTACAAAAAAAAACGCGCTTCATGTTGTGGAAGCGTTGTCGCATTCCTTAAAACACTTCAAATAATGACTTTAAAAGCTTAAAGTTTTGTTATTTATTGCTCGGCTAAGCCTTAACTGATTCTTTTTTAATACATTAACTAAAAAAAACCATGAAACATCTCTTTATTGCCCTTTTGTTTTTTACCTCAATGGGTATCGCACAAAACATAGACGACAACTTTATTACCTTTCCCTATGTTCAGCTTCCTTTTATTCCTATTGAAAAAGCCGAGCGGTTTGTTCATTTTGAAGTGGCAACGGATGTTGCCTCCGCAAACCAAGATAGCTTATCAATGCAAAAAGTAAAACAGGCAAATGCTGCGGCTATATATAAACAAAACCTTTCGGTTTGGTATACTCAAATGTCTTTGCTTCAACAGCAAGAAAACTCAAGTGGTTTATCTCAAGCGGCCAATTACCCAGCAAAACCTTCTTTAGAACTTATACCTGAGCCTATTTTAAATACTGTTGATGTTGGCGCACTCTTGTCTACAGCTGAAGGGTTAAACATTTCAGGTTTCGAAAAAGGCAATAATGGTCTTTTAGTCTCTTTTAAAATCATGCCGCCTAGAGACGTTAAAGTATACTTTAAGAGATCGGGTTCTGCAGCAGCAACCAGATATAGCTACTCCTGCAGCTATTACCTACCAGCAATGATGACCGTTCGTAAAAATGATGGCTCCGTTGTTCTAGAAAAAATGATCGGTAATTCAAAGCGAACCAAGTCATTGGGTAAATACAAAAGCACCTATGCTTTTTTAAATTGGTTTATGAAAAATAGGACGACGGTCTATAAGGAAATAGAAAACGAAGGAAGGTCTGCCTCTATTCAGTCCGCAAAAGGGCTCTTAGAAAACCAATTTGGTTTTGTAAATAAAACGAGGCGTGCAGAAATATATTCAGTAAAAAAATACAAAGACTATGACTATACGGATGTCGCTTTAGCTTATAACAAAACAAACGAAGGTCTTCTCAAATTAGATAATAACGCTGATCGCGCCAACGCTTATGAAACACTTCGTGAGGCTCGTAAAATGTGGGTCAGCATTCTAGAGGAAAGCAATTTACAGAACAAAAAAGAACGAATCAACCCTAAAATCTCTGCAATTATATGGTGCAATATTGCTGAAATTTCTGTTTGGATGGGCGACTTTAATCAGGTTGATGTTCAAGTGCAAAACATTAAAAACTCTGGTGTATTTAAGGCAAAAAACCATATCGCCGGAGAAACAGTCTTTTATAATGACCAAAAAACACGTTGGAAAGCAAACTTTGAATAGTTTTCCTCTTATTTTTGAAGAAGAATGTTTAGCCTATGTATGATTTTCATGTTGACCCAGACATCACAAAAGCCGAAACCCTTCCTGCTTCATTTTACCGGAGCGATGACGTTTTCGAAGCGCTGAAGGACCTTGTCTTTAAGCCCTCTTTCCAATGGTTTGGTTCCGTTTCAGAGCTCCTTCCTATTGAAAATTTTGTCAAGCCACTAAGTTTTATTGATGGCTTTATTGAAGAGCCTTTTTTTCTCAAAAAAACAGGTGAAAAAATTTCTTGTTTTTCAAATGTTTGCACCCACCGTGGAAACCTCATTTTTCATCATGAAGGGCCATCAAAGCGTATTGCTTGTGGCTATCATGGAAGGCAGTGGAAAAAAGACGGGACATTAAAGTTTATGCCCGAGTTTACAGATGTCGAAAATTTCCCACGCGCTTGTGACCATTTACAAGCCTTTAAAACGGCTTTCTTAGGGCCTCAGGTTTTTGTTGGACTAAGCAACAAGATGAATATCGAAGGGGTATTTGCTAAAATGAATGAACGCATTGGGTTTCTACCCTTAAATGAGTTTAAGCTCGATACAAATCAAAGCAAAGACTACCTCGTGAACTGTCATTGGGCCTTGTACTGTGACAACTACCTTGAGGGGTTTCATATCCCCTTTGTGCA
>JAKMFD010000110.1 GCA_022425625.1 Crocinitomicaceae bacterium
GGAATTATTGTTGCATTAGCACCAATAAATGAACGCGCTCCTATTTTTACATCACCTGCTATTGTTGCTCCAGGAGCGATATGGCAATATGCTCCAATTTCACATTCATGTTCTATAAGAGCCCCAGAATTAATAATACAACCTTTGCTGATATGAGCAATAGCATTAATTATTACACCGCTTGATATAAATACTGACTTACCTATTGTTGCACGAGAGGATATAATGGAAGAAGGATGAATTATCGTTGTTTGATTCCAATGTTTTGATTCAATAAATGTTATAATTTTTTCCCTTAACAAATTATCTCCTACGCTTGGAAAGAAAAGTTCTTTTTGTTCTCCTAATAGTTCTTTTTCATAGCCCAAATATTTAATATCAAATGGGTTTTTTGAATTCTCATTGAAGTCACAATATCCAAGTATTTTGCAGTTGTTCGCTATTGCTGCATCGATAACAGAATAGGCATGTCCTGAGTATCCAAGAAAAATAATTTTATTATCCATTTTTTCGATAACTGCTGGGTATATTAATGATGCGATCTTCTAAAAATTGTGCATTTTTTTGCTGGTCTCTAAAACAATCTTTATACATCGGTAATTTATACATGAGTTGCCATATGGGACGCGTCATGATTTGATTTTCATTTAAAAATTTTAAATAATGGTCTCTTTCCTCTCTATCTTTTAATTCTAAACAAATAAGCCAATAATTTACTTTTGACTCATCAGATTCAGTTCTTACTTTTATTCCCAATTCATTGAAGAATTGATCATAGCTTTGAGCGAGAATTCTTTTATTGGCCAAGAAGCCATCTAATTGTTCGAGTTGTGCACAAAGTAATGCTGCGTTGATGTTTGGCATTCTGTAATTGTATGCCAATTCATCATGAAAGAATTCATATGGATGCTCCTTTTTACCAGTCGTAGTTAAGTGTTTTGCTTTTTCAGCATACATTGTATTATTAGTAACAAGAGCCCCACCACCACCAGCAGTAATGATTTTGTTCCCATTGAATGAAAATACACCCATAGTTCCGAAAGTCCCAAGCTTTTTCCCATTTAATTCGCTGCCTAATGCTTCAGCGGCATCTTCAATGACTGGAATCCCGAATGTATCGCATATCTTACAAATTTCTATGATTCGACAAGGAAACCCAAAAGTATGCATAGGAAGACATGCTTTTATTCTTTTATTTGTCAGGGTATTAATACACACGCCATTTTTTACAACAGTATATTCATTTAGAAATGCTTCTAAGGCGACAGGGGATAGCCCCATCGTGTCTTTATCGACATCTATAAAAACAGGCTTCGCATTACAATAGGAAATAGCATTTGCTGTTGCTACAAAGGTCAGAGCTTGTGTGATGACCTCATCACCTTCTTGAACACCAACTATTTTTAGAGCAGTGTGAATTGCGGAGGTACCATTTACGACTGCAACTGTATGCTTTGCACCCGTATATTCAGACATGCTATTTTCGAATGTATTAACAAATTGACCAACACTAGACACATATGTGGAATCAATGCACGCATTTAGATATTGTTTCTCATTTCCTCCAAAATATGGTGCATGTAGTGGAATGAATGTATCCGTCTTGAATAAAGATCTAATAAATGATATGACTTTTTCTTTTTGCAATTTTTACATTTTTGAATCTAAATACTTCCCTTTATCCTCATATTCGAGCTCTGGAAGCATTTCAAAAAACAACAATACAATTTCTTCTTTAGTCCATGAATTATTCGTTTGTAGAGTTTCAATTGTCGATAAAAAATGATTCAATTTATCTTCATCGTATGCTGTCTTACTTTTAACGATACCTAGTTTTTCGAAGGTATTTAAGTCTAAATGCTCGTTTGGCATATAAAATTCCTCAAAACTTTTCTCACCTGTAGTGTCTGAAACGGTAAAGAAGCAAGGCCATTTCTTATGAGTAATGGATTCAGAAACAGCCTCTCGTGCCTCTTTTTCGGAATTGCAATAATGCACTTCATATCCTTGGTGATTCAAAAACTTTTTCGCAATTGATGAAAACGTAATCAAGTCAAGTTCTTCAGATAATTTTGGAAAGAAAATATCTCTTGTTTCGCCAAATAGACATGACATTAAGCAAAGTTGACCTGATTCTTCAGGCGTAACGAAATATCTTTTTACATCTGTAGGTGCTACAATAGGTTGCTGTTTGTCAATCCTTTGCTTAAAACTATGCAGTAGTGAGCCATCGGAGAAAGCAACATTTGCAAAACGTGCAGTAGAGATATCTATTTTTTGACTTTCCCTTAAAATGAATTTCTCCATTATTCGTTTAGAGGCTCCCATCATATTGACGGGATTTGCAGCTTTGTCCGTAGAAACGCAAAAGTATTTCTTGCTCCCTTTTTGAATGGCTTGATTGATGGTTTTTATTGTATTAAGAATGTTTACCTCAATCATCCTCATCAAAGTGAACGGGTCTTTTTCGCTTCTAACATGTTTTAACGCCGATAGGTTCAATACATAATCAAATTCACCATCATTATCAATAAATGAATCATAAGTTGAGGACCCTATGTCTAGCGCGAATGTTTGAAAGTCTCCCTTTATGTATCCAAAAGAGCTTCGAATGTCACGAACAAGCTCTGCCAGATTGTTTTCACTTATGTCAACCACATGAAGCTTTATAGGGTTTCTTTTAAAAATCTCTTTAACTACAGCCTGACCTATTGATCCTGCACCACCAAGTACCAAAAAAGAACTTGAGGATACTCGATCTTCAATCTGTTTGGATTTCGAAGTTATGTCTTCTTCGAAAAGGGGTGCTGTTCTTCCTATTAACTTTAAAATATCCATCACACCTCTAGCGTTGATTTATGATCCCAATACCATTTCATTGCTTCTTTTAATCCCAATTTTAAGGAGAATTCCGGATTGTAATGAAGTAGGGACTTTGCCTTTTCAATTGAGGCCAATGAATGAGGAATATCTCCAGTTCTATTTGGACCATGAATAGATTTTATAGCAGTAATTTCCGAATCAAATTCCGAAAGATTCACTTTAATTTCATCATAAAGCTCATTTAAAGTAGAGCTTTCTCCATATGCGACATTGTAGACTTGATTTAACGCATCTTTATTTACTGTAAACAAGGCTAGTTTATTTATCTGGATTACGTTATCGATATATGTGAAGTCTCTTGAAAATGAACCATCTCCATTAATTACTGGGCCTTGGTGCGCTAAAAGTAATGCTGTGAATTTCGGAATTACTGCAGCATAAGCTCCTTTTGGATCTTGACGTCTTCCAAAAACATTAAAATAACGTAATCCAATACATTCCATCCCATAGGTTTTAGCAAAAACATCCGCATATAGCTCTCCAACATATTTTGTTATTGCATATGGAGAAAGAGGTTTTCCAATGATATGTTCCACTTTTGGTAGGCTTTCAGAATCACCATAGGTGGAAGAGCTCGCGGCATATACGAATCTTTTAATTCCCGCATCTCTTGTTGCCACAATCATATTTAATGTACCGTTTATATTAATATCATTCGTGGTAATTGGATCTGCAATTGATCGAGGTACCGAACCAAGGGCTGCAAGATGAAGTACAGCATCTGCATCTTTTACAGCATTATTGCAAGCGTCAATGTCACGAATATCACCCTCAATTAAGGTGAAAGAATCATGTTTTATTAGGTGGCTTATATTTTCTCGTTTTCCGGTTAGGAAATTATCCAGGCAAATGACTTTGTGACCATCCTTAATTAGATCTTCACATGTATTACTTCCGATAAAACCTGCTCCTCCTGTTACTACTATTTTCATTTTTATATGGCTTCGCCAATTGTGAGTCCCATTTAAGTCTATGGTTTTCACATTTAAACAATCAAAGATCAGGCGATTTTATCTTTGATTTTTCTAACTTGAGAGCGTGGTACATGGACGACAAATTGTCTTCCAATGCTTTCAAATTGAATGATTATTTTATAATTACGTTGATGTTCAATAGATGTTGCAATAATCCCTTGCAACGGCCCCTGAATAACCTCAATTAGGGCACCTTTGTTTATAGTTTCGAAGTCTTCTTCCTCAAGTGCTACTTGGTCTTTAAGCAGTAGTTTAAGGTTGTTAATTTCTTTTTCACGTGCGATTGCGTATTTTCCAGAAAGCTTTAATATAGAGTAAATGCCCTGTATATCGTAGAGTTTTAATAGTTCTGATTCTAAACAATAAACAAATAACACTCCTGGAATAAGAGGGATTTCAATTTTCTTTTTTCGATCACTCCACTGCTTTATGGTGGTTTGTAAAGGTAAATAGACTTTATAGCCTGCAGCGGTCATACGTTCAGCAGTTTTTTTCTCAGCTCTACTCAATGTTTTAATTACGTACCACTTTTCGGCAGTTGCTACAATCATTATTACGCTATTCTAAATCTTTAGTAAAGTTAAGAATTTAAAGAGGTATCCTCATCAAAACTATTAAATTCGAATTAAATTTGCTGATCACTCAACCGGCGAAAACATTATTTTGCATTATTTAAACTATCATTATTAATGAATCATCTTCAGGATTCCTATAAACACAAGGGGAAAAGAAAGATTTTAATTCAATCTTTAAAGGAAATGGGAATCATTGATGATCGCATTCTTAAAGCTTTTGATCAAATCCCAAGACATTATTTTCTGGATTTAGCATTCGACGAACAAGCATACACAAACATGGCATTTCAGATAGGTTCAGGACAAACTATTTCACATCCATTTACTGTTGCATTTCAGACGCAGTTGTTGGAACTTTCCAAAGGAGATAAAGTTTTAGAAATAGGTTCTGGGTCAGGTTTTCAGACATGTATATTGGCTGCTTTAGGAGCTAAAGTATATAGTATTGAGCGGCATAAAGAGCTTCATAGAAAAGCCAAATCAATGGTTGATTATTTTCGTTTTACGGCTAGATTATTTTTTGGAGATGGTTATCAAGGTAAAAAAGCTTATGCACCCTACGATAGAATTTTGGTAACTTGTGGTGCTCCGGAACTGCCTCAAGAATTAATTCATCAGTTGAAGAATGGCGGGATTCTTGTAATCCCTGTTGGGGATGGTGCTGAACAAAAAATGTTGAAAATTAAAAAAGACCATGAAGGTCAAATTTCTCAAGAGGAATTTGGCACATTTAAGTTTGTTCCAATGTTGGAACGCAAAGTTAGATAGCTATGAATGTATTGATAATTGATGATGAACGGGCAATAAGAAGAGCCCTTAAGGAAATCTTAGAATTTGAGGATTGTGTAGTTCAAGAAGCAGAAGATGGTAGGCAAGGTCTAGCTTTGAGTCAAGAAAAAGAATTTGATCTTATTTTTTGCGACATTAAAATGCCTGCAATGGATGGTTTGGAATTTCTTGCTCAAGCCATTAAACTCAATATTGAGAGTCCTATCATTATGATTAGTGGTCATGGTAGTATCGATACAGCCGTCCAGGCCATTAAAGATGGTGCATTTGATTTTATAGAAAAACCCCTTGATTTAAATCGTATTCTTGTCACATTGAGAAATGCAAAAGATCGTAATTCTCTAGTAGCCGAAACAAAGACGTTGAAAAAGACCGTAAAAAAGTTTAAGGGAAGTGCCATCATTGGTGAAACACCTGAAATTAATCAGATTAAAGAAATGATTGAAAAAGTTGCACCTTCCGACGCGCGCGTCATGATTACCGGAGGCAATGGCTCTGGAAAGGAATTGGTTGCTCGTTCGCTTCATGATTTTTCAGGTCGAAAAAAAATGCCATTTATCGAAGTGAATTGTGCTGCAATTCCAGCAGAACTGATAGAAAGTGAACTTTTTGGTCATGAAAAAGGCGCATTTACGTCTGCTGTTAAGGATAAAAAAGGAAAGTTTCAATTGGCTTCTGGAGGCACCTTGTTTCTTGATGAAATAGGAGATATGTCATTAAGTGCTCAGGCTAAGGTGCTTCGCGCACTTCAAGAAAATGTAATTCAACGCGTAGGCAGTGAAAAGGATATCAAAGTTGATTGCCGTGTTTTAGCTGCAACAAATAAGGATTTAAGAAAAGAAATTGATGCGGGTAGATTTAGAGAAGACCTATTCCATAGACTTGCAGTTATTATTATTCATGTCCCATCATTAAATGAACGGGCTGATGATATTCCTTTATTGGCAAATCATTTTTTAAAAATGGTATGTGCAGATCAGGGAATTCCTGCGAAGAAATTTAATGAAGAAGCTCTGGATGCGTTGAAAAAAGTTGATTGGACAGGAAACATTAGAGAGCTAAGAAACATTATAGAAAGACTGGTAATTCTGTGTGGGCCAATAATTTCAGGTGATGATGTTAAAACGTATTCAAATTCAAAAAATTAGACCATGAAAGATTATTTCAAGTTAGCGTTACCTCATTTTGTAGCCATAACGGTTTTCGTTCTTTTTTCATCTATGTTTTTTTCGCCTTTATTTCAGGGGTATAGCCTAAAGCAATCTGATGTAAAGCAATATCAGGGAATGTCAAAAGAAATATTAGATCATTATGTAGTAAATGAAGAAGACCCTTTATGGACCAATTCCATGTTTGGTGGTATGCCTGCTTATCAGATATTAGTTTATGAAAAGAACAATATGCTGTCATACCTAGACCGAGCAATCAAACTAGGATTGCCAAAGTCTGCGGCAATATTATTTACGGTAATGTTGGGCTTTTATATTTTTGCTTTATGCCTTAGCGTAAATCCATGGCTTGGTATGGGAGCTGCCGTGGCCTACGGTTTTTGTACGATTAATATCTTGTACATTGGTGCAGGTCACATCACTAAAGTAAATACTATCGCCTACATTGCCCCAACCTTGGGAGGTTTGGTTCTCGCATTTAGAGGGGAAAAATTCATTGGAGCTGCTGTTTTCTCTCTATTTTTTGGATTAAATCTAATGGCAAATCATCCTCAGATGACTTATTATTTAGGTTTCGCATGTTTATTTATAGGTTTTGGAGAATTCTATCGCTGTGTGAAGTCAAAAAATACACGTGAATTTTTATATGCTTCTGGATTATTAATTTTTGGGGCGGTGCTCGCACTAGTTTCTAATGCATCGAGTTTACTTCCTACTCAAGAGTATAGTGCTTACACCACGCGTGGTGCCACAGAGCTTACCATCGAACCTGATGGCTCTAAAAAGGAAGTCTCCAAACAATCTGGTTTAGATACAGATTATATACTAGAATACAACTATGGGGGTGGTGAGCTTTTGTCAATGATCATTCCTAAAGCAAGAGGGGAGAAAGGAGCCCCATTTGGAAATGACGAAGCGCTTGTAGATTATATGTCTGAGCGCGATACAGATATGGAAACTTCATTTTCTAGTGATAAAACATTTTTAGGACAAAGTACCTATTGGGGAGGCCAACGCTTTAGCGGTGGTGCATTCTACTTTGGTGTCGTCTTATTTGTCTTATTTCTGTTTGGTTTGGTCTTTTTAAAGGATGGTATTAAATGGCCCGTTCTTGCTCTTGTTATTCTTACGATGCTCTTAGCATCGAATGATCCTGGAGGTATTAATGCATTTTTTATTCACAAGTTCCCACTTTACAATAAGTTCCGTGATTCTAAAATGATATTGATATTGGTACAACTCATGATTCCAATGATTGCGCTTTTATTTATTGATGGGTTGACTAAAAGTCATTTTTCATTTTCAAATGCTAAAAAGGTTTATGTAACCTCAGGAGTGATTTTTCTATTTTTTGCTGTTCTCATGCTTATACCTAGCTTAAGCGGTAGTTTTATTTCTGAAAACGAATCAAAATTATTTGCGGATGCTGTTCAAAATCAACCTGATGCGAAAGATTATTTTAATGGGTTGAAGTCTGCAATGAAGGATGCTCGTATTTTTCTTTTTAAGCAAGACGCGTTAAGAGCTCTTGGTCTTGCATTTATTACCCTAATTTGTATTTTATTTTATCATCGTAACAAGAGTTTTAGTTTATCTCTATTCATTGTTATCGGGGTGTTTGCAATTGGTGATAATTTTTCGGTCTCTAAAAGGTATTTGAATACAAATGAGAGCATGGAAGATAGAGATGCAGACCGTATTTCAAATTTGACTAACGCTGGCTTTATGAATGAAAATGAAGATCGGATTGCATACGAGAGTTTTGAGCCGACAGGTTTATCTCTTTTACCAGCGCAAATGCCGGGCCAGGCCGATCAATTTATTCTTGATTCTGAAAAATCGAATATTGACAACTTTGATAAACAAGTTTTAAATTTTAAAACCTCTTTAGACAACCATTTTTACTATAAATCAATTGAAAATGATAAATTAAGAGATCTAATTGCTTCTTACGGTGTCTTAAATCAAAACACAAATTATAGAGTTCTAACATTAGGTAATCCTTTTAATGAAACGCGAACAAGCTATTATCACAAAAGTATCGGTGGCTATCACGGAGCTAAACTAAAACGTTATCAGGAGCTCATTGATTTTAGAATTGGTATTGAAATGGCATATATACAGCAGAATTTAAACATTCAAGGACTGGCTGTTTTTAAAGAGACCCCTGCACTAAATATGCTTAATACAAAGTATGTAATTTTAAATCCAGGTCAAAGACCATTGGAGAATACGTTCCGTTTTGGCAATGCTTGGTTTGTTTCGAACATTAAAAAAGTTCGAAGTGCAGATGAGGAGATTTTAGCCTTGTCTGATAGTACGCTCGATTTTAGAGAAACTGCAGTTGTTCTAAATGAATTTAGTGGGGTAGAGACGGTCAAAGACCGGGATCAAGAAGCAACAATAGAAATGACAAAATACGCTGCTAATGAGATTGAATATCGTTCAAAATCAACATCAAATCAGCTGGCTATCTTTAGTGAAATATATTATCCAAAGGG
>JAKMFD010000122.1 GCA_022425625.1 Crocinitomicaceae bacterium
TAGAAATAGAAAAGAATGCAATTAAAGTAGACACTACAGATTATTCCACGAACATACCAGGTATTTATGCTATTGGTGATGTCAATACGTATACAAATAAGCTTAAGCTAATTTTATGTGGTTTTCATGAAGGAACATTGGCTGTGCAGTCGGCTTTTGCAAGAATTCATCCTGACAAAAAGAATATCTTAAAGTATACCACTGTTAATGGCGTTCAAGGTTTCTAAACCTTTGAATTTTATATCTTTATTGAATAAGTTAAACTCCTATGAGTCGTTATTCCCTTAATACTTTAGTTCTTTTTGGAATTTTATCAATAGCAAGTATTCTTGTTGTCCAATTGGTTTGGGTCAGAAAAACAATGGAACTCCAAAACACAAATATTGCGATTCAAGAAAAAGAGGACAGCTTGAATATTAAAGAATTCTCAGAGCAAAGTCATGTTGCATTGCGCAATGTTTTAGCAGAGATAAATACGTCTTTAGCAGATAGTTCAGAGCTTTATGGTGCAGTTAAGCAAATTCGTTCAAATAGATTCATGGTCGACATTAATGAAGAGTTACAACCTTTTTATTTAGAAACTTTATTAAAGAAGGCCTTTTATGCCCAAAATATAAATCAGGATTTTGTCTATGGTATATACGATTGTTTCACGGATTCCATTGTTTACGGAAATTTAATTAAGTTTTCTAAGGAATCTCTTTATGAGCCTGCCTCAAAAAATCAAGGTGGTGTAACTGCTGAAAATGTTACCATAGAGAATGATGGACATTATTTTACTGTTTTTTTTCCAAATATAATTGCTGCACCTATTGTTCCTGTTAGGTTCATTTCACCTTGGATTTATATTGGAATAATCGTCTTACTAGTTTCCTTCTTTTTCATTTATTCTTTGGTCATTATTTTTCGTCAGAAAAAAGTTTCAGAGGTTAAGAATGATTTCATAAACAATATGACGCATGAGCTGAAGACACCGATTTCAACGATCAGTTTGTCCTCTGAGATGTTACTCCACAAAGCAGATATTAGTCAGGAGAACGTCCGGAAATATGCGCGTATAATTTTTGAAGAAAATAAGCGGCTAGAGCAGCAGGTTGAGCGCGTGCTGAATGTTGCAAAGCTGGATAAGAATGAGCTTGTTTTAAACAGAGAGATCATAGATATAAAAGAAATATTGTTTCAGCTCAAAGAAAATTTTGAAACCTTTCAAAAGGCGCCAAATAGTCAATTATTACTTACGCTTTCTGAAGGTTCACATAGCTTAAATGGCGACCCAGTACATCTCACTAACGTGCTCTATAATTTAATGGATAATGCTATCAAATATAGTGATGGAATCATTCATATTGCTATAAAAACTGAGGTATCTTCGAGTCATTTGATTATCGAATTTGAAGATAAAGGAATTGGGATTAGCAAGGAGCATCAGAAATCAATATTTGATAAATTTTATCGAGTACCGACGGGTAACGTTCACAATGTTAAAGGTTTTGGTTTGGGGTTATACTATGTAAAGCTTATTGTAGAAGGACACGGAGGTAAAATATCAATGCGAAGTGCACCAAAAGAGGGTACCGCGTTTACGATTAAGCTTCCTTTTAAAGCTTAATGAGTTGACAGTCAGGTTGAGGGAATATCCCTTTTCGTAACATTTTCCTCTCTTTCCCATCTAATCTAAAGACTTCTTTAATTTGGGAATGCGGCGTGGTTAAATGAATGTCATATGCTCGTCGCTTTATTTTTTTCACCGCATATCCACCACTATAAGTTTTTGAGCCAATGACCAGCTTTAAGTTTTCTTTATCGAGGAAAACTGTGATATTACAAGATGCGACTTCTAATAATTGACTTCCATTATTTATTTGATAAGAGGGAATGTTGCCTTTATAAGTGCCTAAATCCTTTTTTTTAATTTGTGCTGAAAAGTTAAATGCCTTGAAAATGAGTATGCAAATTAGAACATGTTTCATGTAATTAAAATTAACATTAATCTTCGTCTTTTAATAGTTATTAACTTGTTAAAAAATCATTGAAGACAGTTGATTACTCAGTGGCAAAAAGTTCTATTTTTGAACTATGAGACAATATCATGATTTGCTAAAGCATATTCTAGACAATGGTACAATAAAAGAGGACCGAACAGGAACAGGGACACGATCCGTTTTTGGTTATCAAATGCGTTATGATTTGAATGAAGGTTTTCCCTGTATAACAACCAAAAAATTGCATTTACGATCAATCATTCATGAGCTGCTTTGGTTTTTAAAAGGTGATACAAATATCGCATACCTTAAAGAAAATAAGGTTTCCATTTGGGATGAGTGGGCTGATGAAAACGGTGATTTAGGTCCGGTATATGGTTCTCAATGGAGAAGCTGGCCGACTCGAAATGGTGAATACATTGATCAAATTCAGGGTATATTGAAGCAAATCAAGGAGACTCCAGATTCGCGTCGAATTATAGTTTCTGCATGGAATGTTGGTGAATTATCTGGCATGGCATTACCGCCCTGTCATGCGTTCTTTCAGTTTTATGTTGCAGACAATAAACTTAGCTGTCAGCTATATCAGCGCAGTGCAGATACGTTTTTAGGAGTGCCATTTAATATTGCCTCATATGCCTTATTGACAATGATGATTGCCCAGGTTTGTGAATTAGAACTTGGAGATTTTGTGCATACCTTAGGTGATGCACATCTTTATTCAAATCATCTTGATCAGGCAAAATTGCAACTTGAAAGAGAATTTAGGCCGCTACCTACCATGAAAATCAATCCTGATATTAAAGATTTATTTGCCTTTAAGTATGAAGATTTTGAGCTTTTGAATTACGATCCGCATCCACACATTAAAGCTGCCGTTGCCATATGACGAAGGTCTCTTTAATCGTAGCCATGGATAGGAACAGGGGGATAGGTCGAGATAATGATCTCATGTGGCACCTTCCAAATGATATGAGGTTTTTCAAAGAGACCACTGAAAATCAAATTGTGGTGATGGGAAGAAAGAACTATGATTCAATTCCGGAAAAATATCGGCCTTTACCCAATAGAGAAAACGTAATTTTAACTAAAAACACTTCTTTTGAAGCATCGAATTGTAGCGTTTTCCATTCACTTGATGCTGCTTTGAGGGCATATCAAAGTGATAAGAATCGAAAGTTCTTTATCATAGGTGGAGGTCAAATATATAAGCTTGCCTTGGAGGCCAAAATTCTAGAAGAAATGTTTATCACACATATTGATGGAAATTATGATGCAGATACCTTTTTTCCTGATTTTAATGAAAGTGATTGGAATAAAGAATTACTTATGAGCCAGGCAATTGATGAAAGACACCGGCACGGTTTTAAGGTGTTTCGCTACACACCTGCTAAATAAAAAACACTTGTTAGTGCGGCTGTTTCTGTTCGCAATCGCTGCCTACTCAGTTCAATTTCAGTGTAACCAGAGTCGAGTGCTGCTTTAACTTCATCTTTTGTAAAATAGCCCGCAGGTCCGATTAAAAAGGGCGCAATCGTCTTAATTTCTTTGGCGTTTATTTTTTAACCACTGTAGCAATGTCCAATAAATCCTTTCGGATATAATTTTAAATACGCTTCAAATGTTATCGGATTATTAATTTTTGGAAGATGAAATCTTTTGCATTGCTTCATTGCAGAAATCGCAATTTTTTCTAATCTCTTTTCATTGATTTTGGTGCGTTCACTATTTCGGCAATTGATCAGTGAAAGTGTATTAATACCTAGCTCTGTAGCTTTTTCAAGAAACCATTCTAGTCGCTCACTACTTTTGGGTATCGCCATGGCGATATGAATATTTTCCTGAGATACCTCATGTTGCTTTTTCTCCTTAATCTTTACTTTACACCGCTTAACGTGCGGGTCAATGATCTCACAGATAAAATGACCACCTTTTCCATTAATGAGTTCTATATTGCTGCCATGTTGTTTCCTTAATACTCTTATACAATGTTTGGACTCTATCTCAGATAAGACATATTCTTCCTCATGGATCGAACAATTTGGAGCATAAAAAATCATGGGTTGAGCAATTTAAAAATCATTTCCTTCATCAAGTCAGCTTGACTTGATGTTCTATTTCCGTATCCTTTAGATTTTAAGTCATATTCCTGAAGGACTTCCATGTTAAAAGCAATCTTTTTTGGACTAAACCTTGCTTTAGCCTTACTTAATTCACCAGCAACAAAAGGATGTACACGTAATTCTTTTGCAATAGCTTCTCGAGCATTAAATTTTAGAAAGTGAATTTTTAGAACATTGGAAAAAAATGTAAATAACGACGAAACAACCTGAGACAGATGAACGGCTTTTGGGTTCATTTCGAAGTAATGTATGATTTTATATGCTTTATGAATATCCTGAGCTGCGACAGCGTTTGTGAGCTCAAATAGATTGTAGTCTTTTGAGATTCCAATGTTTTCTTCTATGTGTTTTTCGTTAATTTGAGTCCCTTTCGGATAAATGACACTTAGCTTGTCGACTTCATTTACAATACGACCTAAATCATTCCCTAAGAACTCTCCCAAAAGCATCGTTGCTTTTGAGTTAATTGTAAAACCTTGACTTGTTACATAGCGTTGTATCCATTCATTGAGTTGATATTCTTTTACTTTTTCAGACAGAAAAACCATACCATTTTTAGCGATGAGTTTAAGCGCTTTTTTACGAGCGTCGTATTTTTTGTATTTGTGACAAATCACAAAAATTGTAGAGTTGTTTGGGTTTTCAAAATAGGGACAAAGGCTTTCTATTTTTTTAAAGTCTTGGGCTTCTTTTAAAATCACAAGTCTCTTTTCACTTCCCATTGGAAAGGATTTGAGCTCATTTAAGA
>JAKMFD010000132.1 GCA_022425625.1 Crocinitomicaceae bacterium
TTGACTGTTTTTGGGGATGGGTCTCAAACAAGATCTTTCTGTTTTGTAGAAGATTTGGTTGAGGGGATTCATCGCCTGCTTCATAGTGATTATGTTGAACCTGTAAATATTGGAAATCCATCCGAGATTTCAATTTTACAATTTGCAGAAGAGATTATAAAACTGACTGGGACAACTCAAAAGGTAATATTTAAAGACTTACCTGTTGATGACCCTAAACAAAGGAGGCCCGATATAAGATTAGCAAAATCTTTGTTAGATTGGGAGCCCAAATTCTCAAGAGCGGAAGGGTTGAAGATTACTTACGATTATTTTAAATCACTGTCGAAAGAAGAACTTTTCAAAAAAGATCATATGAATTTTGATAAATATATCGTTCGCTAATGGATTATTTTGCACATGATACCGCAGTAGTTGATGCTGGTTGTACTATTGGAGAGGGAACTAAGATTTGGCATTTTTCTCATATTATGCCTGATTGTAACATAGGAGTGCAGTGTAATATAGGTCAAAATGTTGTTGTATCACCTGAAGTTATTCTTGGTGATAATGTAAAGGTTCAAAATAATGTTTCCATATACACAGGTGTCATTTGTGAGGATGATGTTTTTTTAGGGCCATCTATGGTTTTTACAAATGTTGTAAATCCCAGAAGTGCAATTAATCGACGTGGTTCATATTCTAAGACAATCGTTAAAAAAGGAGCGAGTATAGGCGCAAATGCAACAATAGTTTGTGGTCACAATATTGGGAAGTTTGCATTTATTGGCGCTGGTGCGGTGGTCACAAAGACAATTCCAGATTATGCTTTAGTCGTTGGGAATCCGGCGCGTCAAGTAGGTTGGATGAGTGAGTTTGGTCATCGTCTAGAATTCGATAAAAATAATGAAGCTATTTGTCTTGAGAGTAATGAAGTATATATACTTAAAAATAATACGGTCAGAAAAAAATGAGTGAGCACAATAAGATAAAATTTGCAGTAGTGGGTGCTGGTCATATAGGGAAACGCCATGCTGAAATGATTAAAAGAGAGAATGAGGCCGAATTGGTTGCTTTGGTGGATTGTCGTTCTCAGGACGCGTGTGAAGCTTCGCATTTTGAAGTCCCATTTTTCTCTAGTATCGACGAGTTATTACAAAGTGATTTAGAGATTGATGTGGTTAATATTTGTACGCCTAACGGTCTGCATGCAAGTCAATCACTTAAAGCACTTGAAATGAAGAAGCATGTGGTTTGTGAAAAGCCAATGGGTTTGTCTAAGGATAATTGTGAAAAAATTATTTTCAAGGCATTACAAGTTTCAAGACAAGTGTTTTGTGTCATGCAGAATAGGTATTCGCCCCCTTCCGAGTGGATAAAGTCAATTATTGAAGACGGTATTTTAGGAAAAATATTCATTGTTCAACTTAATTGTTATTGGAACCGAGATGATCGTTATTACAAAAAGGGTGGGTGGAAAGGAACCAAAGAACTCGATGGAGGCACTCTGTTTACACAGTTCTCTCATTTTATCGATATTATGTACTGGTTATTTGGAGACATTGACAATATCGAAGGTAAATTTAAAGATTTTACGCATCGAGACATGACGGAGTTTGAGGATTCAGGTTTGGTTACTTTTGATTTTATCAACGGAGGCATGGGTTGTTTGAACTATTCAACTTCAGTTGCAAATCAAAATTTAGAATCTTCTATGACCATTATAGGTGAAAATGGCAGTGTTAAAATTGGCGGGCAATACATGAACGAAGTTGAGATTTGTAACATAAAGGATTATGAAATGCCTGAACTAAAACCATCTAATCCTGCGAATGATTATGGGCCTTATAAGGGTTCTGCCGCAAATCACAACTATGTAATATCCAATGTTATTGACAGTGTAAAAGGAAGAACTTCACCGACAACAAATGCTTTGGAGGGTCTTAAGGTAGTTGAAATAATAGAAAGAATATATAAAGTAAAAAACGAAAATAAGAAAGGAGATGAGTGATTTGATCTATGATAGAATGTTGAAAGGGGATTCAAAACTTGCCGTAATAGGCCTTGGTTATGTTGGCTTGCCGATTGCTTTAGATTTTGCCAGAAAGATAAAGGTTGTGGGCTTCGATATCAATCAAGATCGTGTTGATATGATGAAAAACCATATTGACCCCAGTAATGAGCTTGAAGCCAAAGATTTTGAGGGATGTGATATTCTATTTTCGGCAAATATCGATGACCTTAAGGATGTTGAGTTTTTCATTGTTGCTGTACCTACTCCTATAGACGATTCAAATTTGCCTGATTTAACGCCTTTATTAGGTGCTAGTAAGACTGTTGCAAAGGTCTTAAAAAAAGGTGATTATGTAGTTTATGAATCAACTGTTTACCCGGGTTGTACTGAAGAAGATTGTATTCCTGTCCTAGAAAAAGGTTCTGGTTTGAAGTTTCAAGAAGACTTTAAGGTTGGTTATTCGCCGGAAAGAATAAATCCAGGTGATAAAGTGCATACCTTACAAAATGTCGTAAAAGTATCTTCTGGATGTTGTGCAGAATCTTCTGAAGAAATAGCCAAGACGTATGAACTTGTTGTTGGTGCAGGAGTGCATAGAGCACCCAGTATTAAAGTTGCAGAAGCAGCTAAAATCATTGAAAACACGCAGCGGGATGTTAATATTGCATTGATCAATGAGCTTTCAATAATATTTAATAAGTTGGATATAAACACTTTTGATGTTCTCGAAGCAGCAGGTACAAAATGGAATTTCTTGAAGTTTGCTCCCGGACTGGTAGGAGGACACTGCATAGGTGTTGACCCATATTATCTTACACACAAGGCTCAGCAAGCTGGTTATCATGCAAAAGTAATTACAAGTGGAAGATATGTTAACGATTCAATGGGTTTTTACATCGCAAAACAGACTGTAAAAAAGATTTTAGCACAAGGCAAACATATTCAAGATGCTAAAGTTTTAGTCATGGGTGCTACCTTTAAAGAGGATGTCTCAGACATAAGAAACTCGAAGGTAATTGACATCGTAAATGAGCTAAAGTCATTTCAGGTGAAAGTAGATTTGGTAGATCCACACGCAAGCTCGAAGGAAATGGAGCACGAATATGGCACGCCTTTGGCTTCAAAGATGGCCAATGATTATGATGCGGTTATTGTCGCTGTTAATCATGCTGCTTATTTGAAACACGACGAATCTTATTTTCAATCTCTGTTAAAGGATAAAAATGGTGTGTTTGTTGACGTTAAGGGGATTTTTAAGGACCAAATGAGTGAATTAGAATATTGGAGTTTGTAATATGGAAAAACGTAATATTTTAATAACTGGAGGAGCGGGTTTTATTGGTTCGCATGTTGTAAGACGGTTTGTCAACCATTATCCAAATGATATGATTATCAATGCGGATGCACTGACTTATGCAGGAAATCTTGAAAACTTGCGTGATGTTGAGTTCGCATCAAATTATAGATTTGAGAAATTAAATATTACCGACAGTGAAGCTGTTCGCACAATCTTTAAACGTCACGAAATTTCACACGTGATTCATTTAGCAGCGGAATCTCATGTAGATCGGTCCATTGAAGGCCCCATGGAATTTGTAATGTCAAATGTTGTAGGCACGGTGAATTTATTAAACGCAGCTAAGGAATTCTGGACTTCAGGAGAACATGTTTTCCATCACGTTTCCACTGATGAGGTTTATGGTTCACTTGGAAATGAGGGTTTATTTACTGAAGAGACCCCATATGATCCAAGAAGTCCTTATTCAGCCTCCAAAGCATCATCTGATCATTTTGTAAGGGCCTATTTTCACACCTATGGTTTGCCAATAAAAATTTCGAATTGTTCCAATAATTACGGGAGCCATCACTTTCCTGAGAAGTTGATACCTCTTATGATTCATAATATTTTAAATAAAAAAGCACTTCCCATATATGGTAAAGGAGATAATATTCGTGATTGGCTTTGGGTAGAGGATCATGCGAGTGCCATAGATGCTATTTTCACCAATGGAAGATTGGGAGAAGCATATAATGTCGGGGGTCTTAATGAATGGACTAACATAGAGCTCGTGCGGTATTTGTGTCGATTGATGGATGAAAAGCTTGGAAGGAGCGAGGGAGATTCTGAACGATTAATTACTTATGTAAAAGACCGTGCTGGACATGACAAGCGTTATGCTATAGACGCTACAAAACTAGAGAATGAGCTAGGTTGGAAGCCTTCCATTACATTTGAAGAAGGTCTTTCAAAAACAGTCGATTGGTATTTGTCAAATAAAGACTGGGTCGCCCAAGTCACAAGCGGGTCATACAAGGAATATTATTCTAAAATGTATAGTGATCGAAAATAATGGGTTTTTTCGGAAACATATTTAAAAAGCAGGAGCAGCTTGAACCATTTGATATCGGAAGGTTGAAAGTTGATATTCATTCTCATTTAATCCCTGGTATAGATGATGGTGCTCAAAACATGGATCAATCTATAGCTATGCTTGCTAAGTTTGAGCACTTAGGATTTAAAAAAGTGGTTACAACACCTCATGTCATGATGGACTCCTTTCCAAATACTAGTGAAATTATTCTGAAGGGTCTTGAAGAGCTTAGAAAAGAAGCCAAACTCCATGGTCTTGAAATTGAGATTGAAGCCGCGGCTGAATACTATTTTGATGAGACCTTAATGCCTAAAATAGCGAATAAGGAGCTCTTAACCTTTGGGGATAATTATGTACTTGTGGAATTTGCATTTCATTCTAAGCCCCAATTTTTAGATCAGCTTTTCTTTGAGCTTAAAGCAAAAGGATACCGACCAGTGATTGCGCATTTTGAACGTTATATGTATTACCTAGGATCAGTCGATATAGCAGAGTCATGGCGTAAGGATGGCATAAATATTCAGATTAATCTTAACTCTCTTTCTGGCCAGTACGGTCCAGAGGTAAAAAAGCAAGCTGAAAGATTGATAGATGCAGGCGAGTTTGATTTTGTTGGAACAGACTGCCATAGAATAGAACATTTGTCATTACTTGAGGAAAATTTAACCAACCCTTATATACACAAACTGGGTAATTATTTAGTGAAAAACTTGGTGATTTGAAGCTGTATTTGTTGCGCCATGCGAATGCTTCTGAGTCGAGTATTGGAGACTTTCAACGCGAATTATCAAATAAAGGAATTGTCCAATGTGAAGCTTTAGCGCAGTTTGTTTTGCCAAAGCTTAACGACGATCTAGTTGACATATATTGCTCTGCAGCAAAGAGAACGAAGCAGACACACCTTCATATATTTAAAACAAGGAAGACATCCTTCGATAAAAAACTTTATTTGGCTTCTGCTTCAGCACTTTTACATTTTATTTGCGAGCTTGAAACAGATAGAACTCTTGTTTTAATAGGCCACAATAACGGTCTTTCAGATTTAGCAAGTTATTTGACAGATTGTATCGTCGGTATGCAAACAGCATCGTGTATCGAAATTCAATTTTCTTGTGTTAATTCTTCATTTATTTCCAAAGGAACGGGATCAATTAATTCATCTCATAGGTGTCAAGTAAGTCAATTCCCTTATTTTTAAATTATGTTAGAAAAGGAATTAAAAAACCGTTTTACAGAAGTGTCAACCTTAACCAGAAACGGTGAAGCTTATTTTTTTATTGCCAAGCCTAATGGAAGGTCATGTAATATATTGTTAACCTCAGACCTGCATCAATATAGTATGCCTGAAGAAACATTGAATAATTCCAAAAGTCACAAAGAGCTTTACTTCTTATTGCCGGAATATTGGGATATTTCCCATCTCGAAAATGCGCTTCTAGATTGGTTGTTCGAAACTTTAAGTAAATTAAAGCAATATGTAATCGAGAATAAAACTTGGTTTAGTGATGGTCATACGATGCGTGCCAACTCGGAAGGAAAGATACTTTCCAAAGATATGAAACAAACCTATTTAATGTTAACTGATCCCATTTTTCTTGAAGTTGAATTGGCTCCTATTCACATAGATTCAATGGAGATTGGGTTTTTAGGCGTGCTTCCCATATTTAAAAATGAATTTCAGCATAAACAGGCCTTTGGTACTCAAAAACTTATGCAATTGTTTGAAAGATATCAGGTAACCGAACGTTTAGATGAGTACAGAACGAATTTGGTTAAATCTCGTTGGAGAAGAATTTTCGGATAATGAAGCAAACCAACTTTAAAGCTCATTTCGCGCTTTTTTTTGTTAACGTTTTATACGGGGCAGGGCATCTGTTAGCAAAGGGTGTGATGCCTCAGTTTTTATCACCGCCTGTTTTCATATTTTTAAGAGTGAGTGGGGCAGTCCTCTTTTTTTGGATCCTTGCGCTATTTTTAAGAAAAATTAAAATATCGCGAGAGGATATTCCACGATTTATTCTTTGTGGTCTTTTTGGAGTGGCATTGAATCAAATGTTCTTTTTTCATGGGTTAAATTTGTCTTCATCTATAAATTCTGGAATCATTATGAGTATGAATCCAATAATGGTAGCAATTCTCTCTTTTTTCATTTTGAAGGAGCAACCATCGTTTATCCGTACAATAGGTATCTTGATTGGTGCAGTTGGTGCAATTCTTTTGACCTTAAAAGGTTCAGTGCAAGCTGGGGAGTCTATGCTTGGAGACTTGTTTTTGTTTATTAATGCAATGTCATATGCATTCTATTTGGTTTTGGTGAAACCATTAATGACGAAGTATGCTCCGCTTACTGTAATTACCTGGGTATTCACTTTTGGCTTGTTTTTAATTTGTCTGTATCCTCCGACATTAATCGATTTGAACCAAATTAGTCTTTATGGGTTTCCAAGTGAAATTTACTTGAAAATTGCTTACATCATTATTGGTGTAACCTTTATGACTTATCTTCTAACTATATATGGTTTAAAATACCTCAGTGCGACAGTTTCAAGTTCTTATATTTATTTTCAGCCTGTACTCGTGATTTTATTTGCCTTTTTATTTACCTATTTAAATTGGTCAGAAGACTACACAAATACCATTACAATTCAAAAGTTAAGCTATATGTTATTGATTTTTACAGGCGTATATCTTACTACTAGAACTACAAAACAAAGCTCATGAAACAACATGTAATAATCTCAACTATCTTCTGTTTAGCTATGCTTTCATTCAATGCACAGAAGCGGTCTATTCAGGCGGAAGACTATAAAACTTGGCGATCGATATCTTCACCATTAATGTCTCAAGATGCCTCCTTAGTGGGTTATCAAGCCAAACCTTTAGAGGGTGATGCTACCTTATATCTTTTTCAGCGCGCTAAATCAAAGCTCGATTCATTTCAGAGAGCTGAGGGCTTACGCTTTAATTTAAATAGCGACCTGGCCGTATTCAAAATTACACCGGGGTTTGATACATTGCGTACCTTAAAATTGAAAAAGGTAAAAAAGAATAAGTGGCCCAAGGATTCTTTGTGTATTGTGAACCTCAGGGATGATACCCTTGTGAAGGTGTCAGGTTTAAAAAAGTATGAACTTTCAAAGGAAGGAAATACCCTGTGTTATCTCACCAACTCAACGGTAAAATCTAAAGGATGGAGACCGTTTTCCAAGGCTAAGCCATCTCGAAAAGTCAATCAATTGTATGTTTACACGGCCTATCCAAATATATTTTTGAAGCTCGAGGGAGTTACTGATTTTAAGCTTTCTGACGACGGGAATAGGTTAGCCATTTTAAAAGAATTAACCATAGACAAGGAGAAGACTTACTCAATTAGTGTCTATGACCTGAGGTCTAAAAACCCTGTAAGAGAATTCGATCAGGCCAAGAAGTTTAAGCTTTCGAGATGGAGCGCTAGTGCGGATAAATTTGCCTTTTATCAAAGTCAAGATACAAGCTTAGAAAACTACGAGTTATATGTCTATGATTTCAAAACCAATAAATCCACTGTAATCGGATCTGAATTCATTAAAGCATTGAATTTTGGGGATAGTGTGGTATCCATTCATCAGAAGCCACTATTCTCAAAAGATGAACAAACAATGGTTTTTGGTCTAGCAAAAAAGCTTTCTGAAACACCAGAAGACTCTTTATTGGAAGAGGAGAAGGCCAGTGTTGATATTTGGCATTATCTAGACCAAAAGATTCAGCCCCAACAATTAAAGGGACTCAAACGAGAAAAGAAAAAGTCTGATTGGTTTCTGTATTCATTCAAGGACCAAACACTTCGTAAATTGAACAATGATACGCTTAGCTTGAGCTTTGATGATGAATATGAATCAAACTATCATCTAGCGAGTTCAAATGAAGCTTATGCGGTTTCCAATCAATGGAGCTATCCATGGGCAAGGGATATTTATAGAATTGATCTAGATTCGCAAGAAGAATTGTTGATTGCAAAAGGTGTACGTTTTGGAGGTCGGCTTTCTCCTAATGGAGCGTATTACACCTTTTATAATCCTGAGCTTTCAGAACATATGGCGATTAGAATAAATGAGCGCGACACGATATGTTTAACCTGCTCTGTTGACAGTGTCATTTGGAGTCGAGATAAAAATG
>JAKMFD010000137.1 GCA_022425625.1 Crocinitomicaceae bacterium
CCAATTTCAAAGACGGCATTGGGTTTTATGAAAATCGGCATTACAGGTCTTCCAAAACGCAAATAAACAGCACCTTCATGCGACGCTATGGCTTTAGTTGCTTGTTTCGTTTGATTAAAATCCGCAGGGACAACAACAGTCATATTAGGCAGCATGCGCATCATTCCGATGTCTTCTAAAATTTGGTGCGTCGCTCCATCTTCTCCAAGTGTCAAACCTGCGTGAGAAGCACAGATCTTAACATTTTTTTGAGAGTAAGCAATGGATTGTCGTATTTGATCGTACACGCGCCCCGTAGAGAAGTTTGCGAAAGTCCCAGTGAAAGGTATTTTACCACCAATAGTCATACCTGCCGCCATTCCCATCATATTTGCCTCTGCAATGCCAACTTGAAAAAAACGTTCTGGAAAAGCGTTTTGGAAAGCATTCATTTTAAGTGAACCGGTCAAGTCCGCACAAAGTGCAACCACATTCTCATTTTCTGCACCTAATTCAGCGAGTCCTTCCCCGAATCCAGATCGCGTATCTTTATTACCTAATATTTCAATGCCTTCCATAGTTATAATTTTAAATAATTCGTATTCAATGTTTTTATGCTAAATTCTTTTTCATTCGTGTAAGCGCTCGTAAACTGACCTTTTTCTCGGTATACAATTTTATAGTCACCAGGTTGCAATTGCCATTTTTGACTGCGTACATTATCATTAAGATTACATACCCATTCATAAGTTCCAATTTTTCTTTTCACAAATATTTGTCCTACATAGAGTTTTGCCGTTTTTAAGTCTAGATTTCCGGGTGCAGGAATATCAACAGTTGTCGTTTTGTATTCATTGATATTTACATTCAGATAAGTTCTTGGCAACGTGAATATTTCAAGATTGTAGCTACCAATCAGGTATTTTTCCGTGCTCCCCAATTCTTGATGGTTTATGGTTTTGTTATCGTTTTTATCTTTTTGAAAAACTCTTGCGGCATATTTTACATTATAGCTGCTTCTTGAGCTGATAAACTTTAAGAACCCTTGAGCCGCATTTAAATTTATTGTGTTGTGCGCGTGTTCAATGATTTCAATATTTTTTTGATTGATTTCAGGTAATGTAGCTACCCTCAGGTCATATTTAATAGATGGGTCTAAAATTAATGTATCTGGATTTTTGTACCTGTTTAAGGTGTGTGTAAAGGTATACATAAGCTCCTGTGTTCCAGCTCTATAAAAGAATAAACTCACATCAGTCTCCTTAGGGTTAAGGGCTAAGTCATTTAGATTCACCTGAACAGTGGTGTTTAGTAATGCTTTATCGATAATGTTAGTTAGCACATTTTTAAATGTTTTTTTATTCTCAGCTTCTGTAAATGAACCAATACAATTGAATTTCTCAAGGTAGCTTAAGTCCAATCCTATTCCAATTACAAATGGTGTAACATTTACCTCTTTTTCTTTAAGCTTTTGTGCAATGACGCATGGATCATTGTCGCAAGATTCGAGTCCGTCTGTTATAAGAATGATGAAGTTTCTGCCTTCGTTGGATGGAAAGTCCCCAGCCGCGGCTTCCAAAGATCTAGCAATAGGGGTCGCGCCTTTTGCCGATAAGAACTTGATTTTTTTCTTAATGGCATCTATGGTGTTTTTACCGAAAGGGACTTCTAACTTAGTGTCATTGCAGTCTTGCGATGTATTGCTAACGGCAGATTGATGTCCATATACGCGTAACGCAATTTCTAGATTTGGAATACCTCTAAGCTCTTCAATCGAGCTGTTAAGAATTTCTTTTGCAGATTCCATTCTTGATTGGTTCTCCCATTTTAAATTCATGCTATTGGAAGCATCCAAAATAAATAGTATTCTCGTTTTGCTCTGACTTTGAGCAGTCAAGGCAACGATAATAAAAAGAATGAAAACAAATTTATTCACTAATAATCCCCTAATGTTTCTTTTAGTTGGCCTAATGCATCAGCAAGCTGTTCCTCATTTGGAGCTACACCATGCCATTTATGGGTACCCATCATAAAGTCTACTCCCATACCCATCTCCGTTGTCATGATAACGACGATAGGCTTTCCGTTACCTATTTTTTGTTTCGCTGCAGACATTGTAAGATGTATATTTTCAAAATTATGACCATCCATTTCCAGAACTTCCCATCCAAAAGCTTGCCATTTTTCTTTTAATGAACCTAAAGAGAGCACATCGTCTACATCTCCATCAATCTGTCTGCCATTATAATCTATTGTAGCGATTAGGTTATCGACCTTATTTGCAGCCGCGTACATAGCAGCTTCCCATATTTGACCTTCTTGTAATTCTCCGTCTCCGTGCAAAGTGTACACCGTTGTAGGATCATTATTTAATTTTTTCGTTTCTGCCGTCCCAATTGCTACAGATAAACCTTGACCAAGAGAACCTGACGCCATTCTTATACCTGGAAGTTTCTTATCAGTTGAAGGATGTCCTTGTAGTCTTGAAGAAATTTTTCTAAACGTTGCTAATTCTGGAACAGGGAAGTATCCTTTGCGAGCCAACACACTATACCAAACGGGTGAAATATGTCCGTTCGAAAGAAAAAACACATCTTCTCCTTTTGCATCCATATTGAAATTTGTTGCATTTTCTGTCATCCCTTCGAAATACAAATACGTTAGAAAATCTGCACAACCTAGAGACCCTCCCGGATGCCCTGATTTTACTGCCGATACCATTCTTACAATATCTCTTCTTACTTGCGATGCAATTGATTTTAAGTCCTCTTTATTCATGGTTTTATTTATTGGATAGTATTGCTAACTTTACAAAACTAATTTTAATTGTCGTTTGACTTTGAATTTTCTTTGAACAATCGGAGCAACTTTTCAACGATTTTGAGGTCTGTAATGGTGAAAACAAATTGTTTATGAATTTTATACTCTCCGTTTTCTTATTTTTTTGTTCATGTTTTCATACTTTTTGTCAAAGTGATTTGTTGAAGAGCTACACTCAATCTGAGCTCGATGAGTTAAAGAAAGTCAATTCTGCTAATTACGAGTTGTTGTCCTATGCTATGGAAAACGCATTGGAATTTGGCGAATATTATGACTCAAAACACGCGGATTTAGAGTATATTCATAATGATCTTTCACCACAAGCTGTCTCGTTTACAGATTTTGGGTTTAAAATAAAAGATCAAAATCAATACTACTTCTGGGAAGACCAACAAAAAATCATCATTGTAAAATCATTTTGGGTTTTAAGAAACGAACAAACAATTAAGCGATGATAAATAAATTTATTAGCAGCTTATTCCTCATTATTTTTGCGACATTTTCATGGTCGCAAACCATAATCATGGGTGAAGATGGTTTTCTAGAAACGAACCCGATGGATTGTGATAATTTTGGAATAGTAGGAACAAATTTTCAGGATCCGGGAGCTGGAGGGAACTACCCTCCCAACTTTATTGATTCTACCGTTTTTTGTCCTGACTTAAATCTTGGAACGAAGGCATCCATTACCTTCGCTATAAATGCAGGATACGAATTTGATGTCGATGGTTCGGATTTTATTAGTGTATACGATGGTCCAAATACTTCTGCTCCTCTTTTGGGATCTCACAATTCAGTTTCTGACCCAACAGGATTTACCTATCAAGCAAGTTGGAATAACCCTTCAGGTTGTCTTACTGTAGTTTTCCAATCCGATGGTGCCAATGAAGGTACTGGTTGGCAAGCAAACGCTTCATGCGGAAATCAATTTCAGCCTTTTGAAGCTCATATGGAGGCCTACATTAATGGTGTTGGTCCAGATGCTATAAATCCGACAGATACGGGTTTCGTCGATATATGTTTTGGTGATAGTATTCTGTTTGTAGCAAAACCGATTTTTCCTAATTCACTAGATTCAACTGGTTTTGGGTATTCTCAAAATGTAGATAGTGATATAGATTTTGAATGGAATATTACAGATGGGAATGTATATCCGAATAACGATTCTATTTGGTTCACGCCACCTGCAAGGGCGGGCTATCTTGTCGATTTGAAAATTGAAGATCAATTTCCGTTAAATGAACGTGTGAGAAGTAAAGTCCGGGTTTCATTATTACCGAGCTTTGCTGGTACTGGTCCTCTCCAAGATTCTGTATGCTTAGGAGCAAGCACAACACTTATTGGAGGAGTTACAGCGCAAGATACTGTAGGAGTTGAAATCCCTTCAGGTAGTTTTGAGTTGGGAGGTAATTTTGCTGGATTAACGTATCTACCTGATGGTTCTGGACAACAATATGAGGCTCCGATTACCATTAATGGTTTTCCTGGGGGCTCTACAATAACTAATGATCAGGATCTTAATCAGGTTTGTATCACCATGGAGCATTCATACTTAGGTGATTTAGAGATTTGGCTGCAGTGTCCAAATGGTACAATAGCACCTCTTGTAAATTCATTTACCGGAGGATTTTTACCGGGCGGTAATTCAGGGTTTGGCACTTATATGGGTGACCCGATTGATGATGCAGGGGGAGGAGGTCCTGGTGAAGGTTGGGAGTACTGTTTTAGTTCTGTTTTTAATGATTTAGGTCCATTAACGGATAATCTGGGAAATACAATACCAGCTCCAAACTTTGGAAATAATGGTCCTTCTATAAATCCTAATGATGTTTATCAACCAGAAACATCCTTTAATTCCCTTATAGGTTGTCCTGTGAATGGGAATTGGACGATTTTTGTTCAAGATAATATTGGTATTGACGATGGCTATATATTTGAATGGGGGCTTTACTTTGATGCTTCATATTTTCCTGGTTTAGGTTCTTATCAGACGGCAGCTGATACGAGTTGGTGGACCGAGGACCCTACAATTATTTCAGGAATGAATGACACCTTGATTGAAGTGCAACCTGATGCTGTGGGTACCTACAGTTATACCTTTAATATTATTGATGATTATGGATGTCCATTTGACACGACAGTTTCTTTTACTGTGACCGAAGGGCCGCTCATTTTTCCAGATACGATTGCATGTGATTTGGCTTTTCAGGTCTCGGGAACAGAATCTTTCAGTGGTGGCGAATGGTCCACATTAGATACAGCAATTACCTTTAGTAATGAGTTGAACGATAACCCATTGATTTCCTCATCCTCAGGAGGCTATTTTGATGTTTCATACACAGACAACGAATGTAATGTAACTGTTGAATCTCAAATCCATTTCCCGCCATATTTATACATTGAAATGCCGGATACAGCGGTTTGTGCAGGTTCTAATTATGAGTTGGTTCCTATTGTTACGGCAAATGATTTAGACCCTGGCTACGTTCCAACACTGAATTATTTATGGGAGGATGGTTCGACTGACTCAACACTTGTCATTAATAATGCCGGGACCTATGTGTTTACGGTATTGAATGAATGCGTTGAAGTTTCTGAGAACTTTACAATATTACCGAATGCGTCAATTCCTAATGATACTACTGTTTGTGATTATTCTTTTCAAATTAATGGAACAAGTGCGCCTAATGGCGGTTTTTGGTCTTCTTCGAGTTCCGATATTACTATAACAGGTGATGTAATCAATCCGACTGTAAATGCTTCTATTGCCGGTTTATTTGAGCTTGTTTTTACGGACCCAACTTGCTTAAGTGATCAATCCATGTTTGTATCATTTCCTCCTAATTACAATGTAATTGCTATGGACACTAATGTCTGCATTGGTTCAATAGTATCCTTAAGTGCTTTAGGTATACCTGATGCCACACAAGCGGGCTATCCAATAGATTATGACCTGACATGGAGTAATGGATCGGAAGGCCCATCAATAACAGTTAGTGAAGGAGGTGATTACACCGTCACATTGAATCATATTTGTGGTAATATTTCAGATATAGGAACATTAGGGTTGTATGGGTGTGACCTAGAGGTGCCGAACGTTATTGTTTTGTCATCGACGGTAGGAAACGATGAGTTTTTCGTTAACTACAATGGCATAGACAAGTTTAACTGCCTTATCTTAAACAGGTGGGGAAATTTAATTTACGAGTATACAGACCCTGCAGCAAGTTGGCCTGGAACGAATAAATCAGGCAAAGTTGTCGATGAAGGGACCTACTTTTACAAAATTGAAGCAACTTTTGAAGGAGGTCAAACTGTACAAAAGCATGGTTTTGTAGTGCTTAGATACTAAGAATCTCCTAACTTTGTATTTCTACCAAAAGAAGAAATATGAAGTCATTTGCAGAAGAGATTTTAGAAGGTATACCTGCGCATCTTCCAGCAGAAAAACCAATTGATCCAGCAATAAACCACGCGCCGAAGCGAAAAGCAATACTGAATTCGGAGGAAAAAAAACTTGCACTTAAAAACGCACTACGTTATTTCCCAAAAGAACAACATGCGCTGCTAATTTCAGAGTTTTTAAATGAATTGAATACTTATGGCCGTATTTATATGCACAGGTTTCGTCCAAGCCATGAAATTATAGCAAGACCGATCTCTGATTACCCAGGAAAGTGTGCTGCAGCAAAAGCTATAATGCTTATGATTCAAAATAATTTAAGTTTGGCAGTGGCTCAGCATCCGCATGAGCTTATCACTTATGGTGGTAACGGTTCCGTATTTCAGAATTGGATACAATATCGATTGACCATGAAGTATCTGTCTGAAATGACTGAGGAGCAAACGCTTGTTATGAATTCAGGTCACCCACAGGGGTTGTTTCCATCTCACAAAGATGCACCTCGGGTTGTGATATCGAATGGAATGATGATTCCAAATTATTCTAAACCTGATGATTGGGAAAAATTTAATGCACTTGGAGTAACACAGTATGGCCAGATGACAGCTGGTTCATATATGTATATCGGTCCTCAGGGCATTGTTCATGGTACAACAATTACCGTTTTAAATGCGATTCGTAAAATGACAAAACCTAATGAATCTACAAAAGGAAAGCTATTTGTTACGGCTGGACTTGGCGGTATGTCTGGAGCACAACCTAAGGCCGGTAATATTGCAGGTGTAATTTCAGTTACAGCTGAGGTAAATCCTAAGGCCGCAAAAACAAGACATGAGCAAGGTTGGGTAGATGAGATTATTGACGACTTAGATGTACTTTGTTCGAGAGTTCGTTCTGCAAAGGAAGGTAAGGAAATAGTTTCTATTGCATATCTAGGAAATATTGTAGATGTATGGGAGAAATTTGACAGTGAAAATATTTATATTGATTTAGGTTCTGATCAGACATCCCTTCATAATCCTTGGGCGGGAGGTTACTATCCTGTTGGTCAAAGTTTTGAAGAGTCAAATGACATGATGGCTTCAAATCCAGATTTATTTAAGCAAAAAGTACAAGAAACCTTAATTCGTCATGCTGCTGCGATTCAAAGAAACACGGATAAAGGAACATATTTTTTTGATTATGGCAATGCTTTTTTATTGGAAGCTACAAGAGCAGGCGCTGCATTGAGAGCAGAAAATGGGGATGATTTTATTTACCCTTCCTATGTTCAAGATATTTTGGGGCCGATGTGTTTTGATTTCGGTTTTGGTCCTTTTAGGTGGGTTTGTGCTAGTGGACAACAAGCAGATTTGGATAAGACAGATCAAATTGCTTGTACAATTCTTGAGGAAATGATGCTTAAAAGCCCACCTGAAATTCAACAGCAAATGGCGGATAATATTCAATGGATTAAGGGAGCACGTGAGAATCAGCTGGTTGTTGGATCAAAAGCTAGAATTCTCTATGCTGATGCTGAAGGAAGGATGAAAATAGCGGAAGCTTTTAATCAGGCCATAAAAGAAGGCAAAATAGGCCCAGTGATTTTGGGGCGTGACCACCATGATGTTTCAGGAACAGACTCACCATATCGTGAAACTTCAAATATCTATGATGGTTCGAGATACACTGCTGATATGGCTATTCAGAATGTTATCGGAGATAGTTTTAGAGGAGCAACATGGGTTTCTATTCATAATGGTGGTGGTGTTGGTTGGGGAGAAGTAATAAATGGTGGTTTTGGCATGTTCATCGATGGAAGTCAAAAATCATCTTTACATATCAAGCAAATGCTACATTGGGATGTGAACAATGGTATTGCACGGAGAAGTTGGGCGAGAAATGAAAATGCTAATTTTGCCATTGCGAGAGCCATGGAAAAAGAACCTCTTTTAAAGGTAACTATGCCGCAAAAAGTTGATGATGATTTGCTTTCAAAATTAGATATTTCTTAATGAAGCCTAAGTGGTTTCATGGTTATTACTGGTTAATTTTATTGTCGTTAATATTATATGTCCCACTCATTTTTTTAGGTGGATTCGGCACTTCAGATGACTTGTCTCTTGTTGCTCATATTGGTACAGATTATTGGCAGGATTTAAAATATAGCCTTTCTAGGTCGGGACATGTTTCGCGCCCCATATACGGGCTAATACAAACCACAACACTGCATTTGTTTGGCTCAAGCTATGTGCTGTATAATATTTTTCGCCTTTCGCTTTGGGCAGCTCTTATAATCACAGCTAATCTTGTTTTTAAAAAATCATTGGGCAGTAAAAAGACATTGTT
>JAKMFD010000164.1 GCA_022425625.1 Crocinitomicaceae bacterium
TCTTAAAAATTTCATATACATTTGTTTGTAACAAGAGCGCATGAGTAATTCAAATGTTAGCAAAATGACATTCGCCGGTATCCTAATCAGTACCGGTATTGTTTTCGGAGATATAGGAACCTCTCCTTTGTACGTGTTTCAGGCTATTACAGGAGGTGGCAAAAATATTAGTGAAGCTTTTATACTCGGTGGACTTTCATGTGTGATTTGGACACTTCTTTTAATTGCAACCTTTAAGTATGTCTTTTTTGCATTAAATGCTGACAACAAAGGAGAAGGTGGAATATTTGCACTTTTTGCTTTGCTAAAAGACCGCAGGTATCGCTGGATCATTATTCCTGCCCTGATTGGATGCTCAACGCTTATAGCAGATGGCTTTATAACACCTGCAATCTCGATTTCATCTGCTGTAGAGGGACTAAACAATATTTATCCAAATTTGAGAGTGATCCCTATTGTTGTTACTATTGTTGTTATATTATTTGCTGTCCAGCAGTTCGGAACCAATGCGATTGGTAGGCTATTCGGTCCTGTAATGGTCGTTTGGTTTTCTTTTCTAGGTTACCTAGGGGCAATGCAAATTGTGGATAACCCAACGGTACTGAGAGCTCTCAACCCATGGTGGGCCTTTAATCTCATCGTAAATATTGAGGGTGGTTTTTGGGTTCTAGGAGCTGTTTTTCTATGCACAACGGGTGCAGAGGCGCTTTATTCCGATCTAGGACATTGCGGAAAAGATAATATTCGTGTTAGTTGGGCCTTCGTAGCAACGCTTTTAGTCACTAATTATATGGGGCAAGCCGCATTGTGTTTAAATCCAGGATTTAGCTTAGCATCAGGTCAAACTGTATTTTATTCCATGGTACCTGAAAGTATAATGCCTTTTGCCATAGGCATTGCGACAATAGCTACAATCATAGCATCTCAAGCCCTAATTACAGGTGTATTTACATTAATGAATGAGGCCATAAAACTTAAATTATGGACAAACTTGAAAGTCAAATACCCATCTGATCATAAAGGACAGATTTATATTCCATTTATCAATTGGTTTTTAATGTTTGGCTGTCTTCTTGTTATTTTCATATTCAAAAAATCAAGTGCCATGGAGCATACTTATGGCCTAGCCATAACGATTGACATGATAATGACCTCCATTCTTCTCGGTTTTTTACTCATCGTGAAGCACCCAAAAAGAAGGATGGTATATCTTTTAATTTTCCTGATGTTTATATTGATTGAAGGTGTGTTTTTAATGTCAAACCTCGGCAAGGTAGTATCCGGAGGTTGGTTCACTCTTGTTCTGGCTGCTACATTCTTTTCTTTATTATTCTTATACAACAAAGCAAGAGAATTACGCACGAGCATCACCGAGTATGAGTCAATGAAAAAAGTGACTCCACTTCTTGCAGCCGTTAAAAACGACCCTAAAATTCCATTTGATGCAACAAATCTTGTTTTTCCGACACGAAGCAATTCTCCAAACAAATTGGATACGACTGTTTTTCATTCTTTGTTTAACAAAAAACCCCGCAAGGCCGATATCGTTTGGTTTCTTCATCTTGATATACAAAATGAGCCTTGGGGTGTGCATTATTCCGTGAATGAAATAATTGATAAATCTTGTTACTATGTGAGTCTTCAGCTTGGATTTAAAGAAGAACATCATATTGAATACATGATGCGTAAAATTCAGCGGAAGATGGTAGAGAAAAATGAGCTTTCCGGAGAAAGTGTATTTGAAGCTGTTCGTGGAAACATAGATGAAGTAGATTATCGCTTCGTGGTCATTAACTCTAGAGTTTCCATCGAAAATGACCTTACCCCATTTGAAAAAATATGTGTTAAAGCCTATCGTTTTGTTAAAAGCACAGGATTAAAACCTGCAGAAGATTTTGGTTTAGATAAAACCAATGTTACGGTTGACTACGTTCCGATTTCGGTAACAAATACTTTTGAGCAGGATGTCATTGAAGACTTTGAGGATTACTCAGTCACCTAACTTATTGAACTCATGAAAATACACGTTCTTAATACTGGTTATTTCAAGCTTGACGGAGGCGCTATGTTCGGTGTTGTTCCTAAAAGTCTTTGGTCGAGAACGAATCCTGCCGATGAAAACAATATGTGCTCTTGGGCACTTAGAAGTTTGTTAATTGAGGATGGTAAAAAATTGATACTTATTGATACGGGTATGGGAGATAAACAATCCGATAAGTTTTTTTCTCATTATTATTTACATGGAAATGATTCACTTGATAAGAGCTTAAATAATCTTGGCTTTAACAGGGATGATATTACAGATGTTTTCTTAACGCACTTACACTTTGATCATTGTGGTGGTGCTGTCGAGTGGAATGATCAGAAAAATGGTTACCGACCAACTTTTAAAAATGCAACTTATTGGAGCACACAAGATCATTGGAACTGGGCTGTAAATCCAAATGACCGTGAAAAAGCTTCTTTTTTAAAAGAAAACATTCTACCTATTCAAGAAAGTGGGCAGCTTAAATTTGTCGAAAAAACAGGCGACTATTCAAAAGAGATATTCAATAATTTTGATGTCCTATTCGTAGATGGGCATACGGAGAGTATGATGATTCCGCATATTCACTACAAGAACAAAACTTTGGTTTTCATGGCTGATCTTTTGCCTAGTGTAGGACATATTCCGCTACCTTATGTTATGGGATATGACACTAGACCTTTGACAACTTTAAAAGAGAAAGGAATCTTTCTTAATCAAGCAATGAACGAAAAATACGTACTGTTCCTCGAGCATGACGCCATGAATGAATGCTGTACTTTAAAAGAAACCGAAAAAGGAATTCGACTTGATGAGCATTTCGATTTTAAATCCATGTTTTAAATGAGTACTAAAAAACCTTCTGACGAAAATAATCCGAAAGCTTATACGAATAAGGACCAATGGGAGGATGACTTGGACTTACCACCAATTGGGCACAAAAAAGAAAGTATAAAGAAGCCAATCCTTGAAAAAGCTGCATTTGATAAAAAGCCTAAAAAACTTAAACCCATCAATACCCTTATCCTACTTATTGCAGGATTGACTTTAGTTATTGGCTCATACTTCATTTTCCGCGAATCAAGCGACAAAAAGCTACACCAAGCGACAAATAAAGAGGATATTCAAATGATTGATGATGAAAATAAAATCATTGAACAAACTGAAGATTCTGCAGCAATTGAAGTTAAGAAAGAGCCTGAAATTCAGGAAGAATCTGTAATTATAGAGGAAATCGAGGAGTCCATAGATTTGCAAGATGAAGAAATGGAATATGAAGGACCGAAAAACTACCATATTGTT
>JAKMFD010000185.1 GCA_022425625.1 Crocinitomicaceae bacterium
AGCCACTGGCTCAGTGCTCCAGAAACTAGGTCACCTACGGATAATCCAATATATGTGTACATAACAGCCTGTCCATTTTCAATATCAAAAATACCCATCATAGGCGCAAAGTTATCTTTAGAGTTCATGACCAATAGGCCTACTACATACCATATAGGTATTCCAATGATGATACAGTGCAGGTATTTTATAAAGTTCTTTTTGTTGTAAAATAATATTTTAAGATTACCTTTTTTGACCTTATCATCCTGATTCATCGTTTGAAAAAAAGACGATTCAATGGTACCAACACGCAGTAAAAGGAGTAAAAGGCCAAGGCATCCACCAACGATGTAGGTGACCTGCCAATTCGCTAATTGCGCTCCTGAAATGTTATATATTAAATCTCCAATTACTGCGCCTTCAGAACCGACAAGTGATGCCACAACCGCTCCGAGCGCACCAAAGGTTACAATGATCATAGTGCCATACCCTCGTTTTTCTTTTGACATGGTTTCAGAGACTAATGTGATCCCTGCTCCTAATTCACCAGCTAGTTCAATCCCTGCAATAAGGCGAACGACAGCATAAGTAGTTACATCCGTTACAAATGCGTTAATTAAGTTTGCAATAGAGTATAGAAGAATCGATCCGAATAAGACTTTTATTCTTCCTTTTTTATCACCCAAAACTCCCCAAAGTATTCCACCGATTAACATTCCGAGCATCTGCATATTGAACAAGAACTTACCTGTAGATGCTTGTATGTCAATAGATTGACCACTCATAATTATACTTAAGCTTTCAGCTTTTACAACACCAAATAGTACAAGGTCATATATGTCTACAAAGTATCCTAGTGCGGCAACGGTAATCAACAGGGCAACCTTTTTTGAATGGTTTTTTTTGATTTCAGTCATATGCGAATGTATTATTTTTTTTCACAATTTATTGTTTTGTTTTATCCTGCTTATCTTTTTTTTCTGATTAACTTTAAGTGAATAAAAAATTACTTAATGCGGTATAATCTTTCTGATGTTTCTTCAATTGCAAACCATTACATTTCTGAAATACGTGATATAGAAATTCAGCAGGACCCAATGCGTTTTCGGTCGAATCTAGAACGGATAGCGTCTATATTAGGATACGAAGCGTCAAAAAACATGTCCTATTCAACGCACGAAGTGGAGACCCCTTTAGGTGTTTCTAAAGAACAAATACTTACGGAAAATCCAGTACTCATAACAATACTAAGAGCTGGTTTGGCAATGCATAATGGATTGATGCATACTTTTGATAGATGTGAAAGTGCATTTGTATCTGCTTACCGATCTCACACGAATGAGGAAAATTTCACAATAGAGGTTGAATATTTGGCAGCCCCTAACTTAGATGGTAGAATTTGGTTAATCTCAGACCCTATGCTTGCAACAGGTAATTCTATGGTCGAAGTGTATAATGCTCTTCTAAAGTTTGGGAAGCCTAAGAAGGTTATTGTCGTTGTTGCAATAGCCACCCCTCAGGCTCTAAGTTTAGTGGAGGGTTCATTGCCTTCAGATACGGATATTTGGACAGGGGCCATTGATCCAGAATTAACTTCAGAATCCTATATTGTTCCTGGACTTGGTGATGCAGGGGATTTAGCTTTTGGTGTAAAAGTGTAGTCATGAATTGGACAGGATATATATCATTAGCAACATTAGCGACTATAAAGTTTATGTTTTCGGCTATTCCTGGTCCTGCTTTAGGATTGAATTATGTTGAAACGGTAATTTCAATTTTTGTTGGAGCGGTTATAAGTGCTGCTTTTTTCTTTTTTTCCGCCGAATATTTCATGCAAAGGGCACAAAAAAAACGCATTAAGTTAATGCAAGAAGCACATAAAAATGGAGAGACGATAGCTCAAAAACGGGTATTTTCAAGAATGAATAAAGGCGTCGTTCGGTTGAAACTTCGTTTTGGTAAAATTGGTATTTGCTTTTGGGCTCCCTTTTTACTCTCCGTTCCTGTAGGTTCTATTATAGTTGCTAAGTTCTATGGCAAGTATTCTTTTACTTTTCTTTATGTTATCCTAGGAATGCTAATAAATTCACTTCTTACTTCATTCATTGTTTATGTCTTTGTCTAATAAACATGTATTCTTTGATCTTGACAGAACACTTTGGGATTTTGATGAAAATTCGAAAGTCGCGCTCTTACTGATTTTTGAAGATTTAAAATTAGCTTCAGTTTTTGAAACCTTTGAAAGGTTTTATAATGCCTATGTTGCTCAAAATGCACGGCTATGGTCTTTGTACAGCGATGGGAAGCTTTTGAAAGAAGTATTGCGTTACGAGCGTTTCAATGCGACGCTCAAACAATTTAATCATGATGATTTAATTTTGGCGAAGAAAATGGGTGAAATGTATGTCTCATTATCGCCTATTCAAAAACAATTATTCCCTGGTGCCATTGCATGCTTAACTACATTAAAATCTATAGGATTTGGATTGCATATAATTACAAATGGATTTGAAGAAGTTCAATATATAAAACTTAAGAACTGTGGTTTGGATGTTTTCTTTGATGTTGTGGTGTGTTCTGAGGCAGTCGGCAAAAACAAGCCATCTCGAGCAATATTTCAATTTGCATTAAAAGAGGTTGGTTGTGCGCCTTCAGACGCTATTATGATTGGTGATGATTATAGAGCAGATATTTCTGGCGCATTAAACTCAGGTATAAAAGCAATTCACTTTGACCCGCATGGACTTTCTAAAGAGAACTATGTCCACACCTGTAAAAGCCTAGAAGAGCTACCTGAAATGGTCACAAAACTACTACTTGCGTCAAATTAAAATCTATCTATTGAGCTCTTGTCTCATTTTTTCATAAAGAATGATACCGGTTGCTACACCAACATTTAAAGAAGCAATGTTTCCAAGCATCGGGATGTTAGTTCTCAAATCTGCCATATTAATTAAGTCCGATGTAATCCCATTTTCCTCAGAACCCATAACAATAGCCATTGCACCTCTTAAGTTAACATCTTGCAAAGGCATCGATGACTTCTCGGTACAAGCAACGATTCTATACCCTGATTGTTGTATATAGAAGAGGCTATTTTTTAAATCTTCTGTTTTGCAAACAGGAATTCTGCTCAGTGCACCCGAAGAAGTACGAACTGCATCTGCAGTGACCAAAGCAGAACCTTTTGACGGGATAAGGATGGCGTCTACACCTTGGCATTCCGCTGAACGTGCAATAGCACCAAAATTTCGTACATCTGTAATTCTATCCAATGCTAGAATACAAGGTTTCTTCTCTTCCTCAACCCATTGATCAACGAGTGTTTCAATGTTTTGATAAGATATTGGTGTAACAAAGGCTACGACCCCCTGGTGATTTCCAGATGTCAGTGTATTTAATTTTTGTATTGGAACATATTGTATGTAGTAGTCTTTATCAGCAAGGACGTCTTTTAGTTCTCTAAAATGTTCTTTGTCGATACCCCGTTGAATCATGATTTTGTTCAACTCTTGCTCTGATTTTATTGCCTCAATCACAGGGTGAATACCGAATATGATATCTTTTTTTTCTTTTCTCTGATACTGTTCCTTTCTCTGTTCCATTTAATGAAATTTATAATCAACTGTTACTTGATTTTCTAATGTAATTCCGACAGGACAAGATTTTGCAGCGGTTATTATTTCCTTTCTTGTCTCTTCGCTCCAATTGTTTTTCGATATTTCGAAAATTAGATTGATTTTTGCAATCCTTCTTGGGTTTGATCCCATTATTTTTTCAACTTTTGCTTCACAATGTGAAAATTCAATATTGTTTTTGCTACAATATATACCAATAATAGTCATCACGCATGAAGCAAGGGAAGTAGCAACAAGATCTGTGGGTGAAAATGCTTGCCCTTTACCATTATTGTCTACTGGAGCATCTGTAATGATTGTGTCTTGCGACTTAAGGTGTTTCGCAGCAGTCCTTAAATTTCCTAGATAACTAACTTCTGAGATTAGCATATGTTTTTTTTATGTCACGAAGGTACTACATTTCTTCTCAAGCCGACTTTCTGTAATTAAAAACAAATTCGTATTCTTTGTTTATCTTTAATGCTCTAAATTAAGCTTATGTCTAAATTTTTTATTTCGTTCTTTTATATTACTGTTTCATTAACGACATATGCTCAATATG
>JAKMFD010000001.1 GCA_022425625.1 Crocinitomicaceae bacterium
TAATTATAATCATTGTTCTTGAATGAAGTAGTTTATTTACTTAGCTCTTCACGAACGATTGACGATATCAACTTTCCATCTGCTTTACCCGCAAGCTTTTTGGTAAGCATCCCCATACACTTGCCCATATCTTGAGGGCCTGATGCGCCGACAACTTTAATCACCTCAACTACTTCTGCCCTCACCTCATCTTCGGAGAACATTTTTGGTAAGAAGGTCTCTATAATTTCAGCTTGCTCAAACTCTTCTTTGGCGAGATCGTCCCTCCCCTGCTCTAAATATAAGGCATAGGTTTCCTTTCTCTGCTTATGAAGCTTCATGCAAATTTTTAAGACAACGGCATCTGTTATTTCTTGACCACTAGCAGAAGTAGCCTCAACCATTATTTTTGATTTAATATCACGTAAAGTGGAAAGACGCACTTTGTCCTTGGAACGCATTGCGGCTTTAATGGCTTGATTAATTTGTTCAGAAAGCATCACTTAATCGACGTTATCATGTAGAAAGCTATTGTCGCTAAGATCAGATCCTCCGTCTTCGTCTTCAGAAAGTCCAAACCTGCTCGGTTTAGATTCACTTGGCTTGCTGTTGTCTAAAAATAGAGATCTTCTTTTAAAGGCTGGCTCTTTTTCGTAATCGGTAATACCTTCAGCATTCTTAAGTCTAGACGTGTGCTCTTGAATTTTACTAACGCGGTCTTGCGTCATTTTTTGATGGTCTTCAGCAGTAGGCTTCACCTCTTCTTCTATATCATCATCCAACTGGTGCTTAACCACCCCGGTTTCTGCAAACAAGTCAGGCTGGACATCATTTTCGTTCAAATTCTCTGGTACTATTGTTTCACTAATTTCCCAAGCAATAGGACCTTCATTATTTTGTTCAGTATTGTCGCTTTCCTCCTCATTTAGATCATGGACCACCTTTACCTCACTTGCATCTTCTTCCTCTGCAGCTAAAGAGTCAGCTCCAAGAGAAATTGGTTCTATCGTTTTTACAAACGGCTCATCCTCTGCCACTTGTTCCTCATCGTTATTTTTCGAGGCCGTCACAGGATTCTCTAAAGGCTGCTTAATCTCTTTGGTAGCAGCGTCCTCTAAGGTCGTAATAATACGCTCGGCCGGTTTACCTAAAGGCACTATTAAATCTTCTGAGGTCGCAAATCCAGTCGCTATAATTGTAACTGACAGCTTATCGCCTAGCGCTTCATCTTCACCCACGCCAAATATCACATCAGCAGTGGAACCTGCTTCCTCTTGAACATAATCCGTAATCTCTCCCATCTCGTCCATGGTTATTTCATTGGACTTACTGTAGCTTATGTTTAATAAGATATAATTCGCTCCATTTATATCATTATCATTAAGAAGTGGTGATGCTAAAGCAGCTGTCACGGCCTCCATAGCTCGATCATCACCCTCCGCTTGAGCAGAGCCCATAATGGCATGTCCGCTATCGCGAAGTACGGTATTCACATCATTGAAATCTGTATTTATGAGGCCTGTCCTGGAAATCAATTCCGCAATTCCTTTGGCAGCTACTGTCAAAATATCATCGGCATGAGCAAATGCAGCAGTTAAGGCCATATTCTTTCCAAAATCTCTCAGCCTCTCATTACTAATAATCAAAAGACTGTCTACATTTTGACGCATTCGTTCAAGACCGGCCTCTGCTTGAATTCTTCTTTTCTTTCCTTCAAAATTAAAGGGTACAGTTACAATACCTACAGTTAAAATACCTAGATCTTTTGCAATCTGAGCGATAACCGGACCCGCACCTGTTCCTGTTCCACCACCCATTCCAGCAGTAACAAAAAGCATTTTAGTGTTTTGACTTAACAACTCACGGATGTCTTCTAAATTTTCTAGAGCGGCATTCTCACCCACTTCGGGCTTCATTCCGGCACCTCGGCCTTCCGTTAGCTCTGTGCCTAATTGAATCTTATAAGGGACAGGAGAAATATCCAATGCTTGACGATCTGTGTTACAGATGATAAAATCAACACCTTGAATCCCCTGATTGAACATATGATTCACAGCATTGCTACCACCTCCACCAACACCAATTACTTTGATGTCTGAACTGTTTTCTTTTGGTATATCAAATTCCATATCTCTAGTTTTAACGTTATGTTCTTATTAATCTTCAAAAATTCCAGTTACGCCTCTAAGTACTTTTTCAAAGAACTTTCCTTTCTTTTCAGGCTCTTCTTTTTGTTCCTCAATCGGCTTTGAATTTTTCTCAAAACCCTTCAGCACAAGACCAATTCCAGTTGAGTATATTGGGCTTGTCAATCCTTCATCATTTGTATTAGCTAAATGCTCATTTGGGTATCCAATCCTTGCATCCATTCCTGTTAAGTATTCAACAAGTTGGGTTAGATGTTTGAGTTTTGAACCGCCACCCGTAACAACAATACCCCCTATAATCTCTTTGGCATAACCAGAGTTTTGAATCTCATTATTAACCTTCTCTATAATTTCCACCATCCTAGCTTCAATAATACTGGCAAGGTTTCGTACTGTAATTTCTTTGGATTTTTGTCCGCGTAACCCTGGAATACATACGACCTCCTTATCACTGCTTTCTGAGGCAAGAGCACTACCAAACTTAACCTTTAAACGTTCAGCGTGGCGTTCTAGAATTCTACAACCTGTTTTTATATCTTGAGTGACGATATTTCCTCCAAAAGGAATCACAGCTGTATGTCTAATGATTCCGTCATGAAAAATAGCAACATCAGTTGTGCCACCTCCTATATCGACAAGAACAATACCTGCCTCCTTTTCCTCATCACTAAGTACGGCATCTGCAGAAGCTATTGGTTCTAAAATGACCTCGCTAATCTCGAGCCCAGCCTTCTGAACACAATTGTAAATATTTTTCACATTGCTCACCTGACCCGTGATAATATGAAAGTTAGCTTCAAGTCTAACTCCTGCCATACCCACAGGTTCTTTTATACCTTGCTCACCATCTACAGTGTATTCTTGGGGTATCACCGTAATAATTTCCTCCCCTGGATTCATTACGAGCTCATACATATTATTGACAAAGGTTGTAATGTCAGCTTGTGAAATTTCTTCCTCACGATTTTTACGAGTATAGCTATCACTCGTTTGCATACTCTTAATATGTTGTCCGGCTATTCCAACAACTACATTACTTAGCTTAAGATTTCCCTCTTTACAATTTTGCTCTGTATTTTCAATCGCGGACTGAATAGATTGAATCGTTCTATGAATATTAAATACAACGCCTTTTTTCACCCCTAAGGATTCACTCTTCCCTTGTGAGATGATTTCAATCTTACCATGCTCATTTTTCACACCAACAAAACAGGCAATTTTAGTTGTGCCAATATCTAAACCGACAACAACGGATTTCTTACCTGGCTCAGCTGAATTTCCTGCAAACGACTTGTCCTTCATATTTTAAACTTATTTCAGTGTACTTATTCCAACCCTCAAATGGCATTGCCTCTTTATAGAAGACCTTTAGCCTATTAAATTTATCTCTAACCTCCTCGCTCGTCTCCGCAGATCCAAAAACTATTTTTTGCCTACCCAAAACAGGAATAAGAATGAAATCATTATTTTCATCGAAATACACCTGGCCTATTAAAGATTGCAGTAAGGGGTCCTTACAAACATAATTTGAAATGCGATAGATATCATCTAAAAGCCTAATACTTTTCAAGGAGTCGTTGTTGATAATTGAATTGACATTTTCAGTCTGTATTCGATCCGGAATATTACCAGAAAAAATCAATGATCTTGCGGTATGAATTGAAGAACGTCTCATTTTATTTCCATCAGCATCTAAATAGAAAGACGCATGCCCTTCTGGGAAAACTCTAGCAATAGGTTTAATGAGTTCTAGATCAATGTTCCAAGAACCGTTAAGCTGCTTGTAAACATCTGCATGCTTAATTTCTTGCATGGTATCAAGAATGGACTCTACTTTTGAGATGTCTAACCCTGAAACTAAGCCCTGAGGATTAAATATTTGTTGTGTTTGCAGGCGATTGATAATCTCTTTCTTGGTTAAGAAGGTGTCCTTTCCTTGTACAGAAATATCAATTACAGGCATGCTTAATTTGGCATTGGCTTCTTTATCTCGCTCCCAAATTAAAACAGCAGTAACTCCTGAAAAAAGCGCACACCACAGTAAAATCTTCAACCATTTATTCATGATACTGCATCTACATTTTGAATTAATATATCCTTCAATGGCGCCACCATTCGATCTATATCTCCCGCACCTATTGTAACAACAATCCCACTATTTTTCTTTTGCATTAACTCCAAAATCCTTGATGAATTAAGCACTTGCTTTTTCTTTAAACGAACCATAGACAAAAGCCATTCACTGGAAATCCCGAGTATTTCTTCCTCTCTTGCCGGGTAAATCGGCAGTAAAATCAGCTCATCAAACCGAGACAATTGTTCTGAAAACTCGGAGCCAAAATCTCGAGTTCTCGTATATAAATGAGGTTGAAAAATAGCCGTAATCTCTTGCTCAGGAAACATCATCTGCAAGGAATCAATAAGAAACCGAAGTTCTTCAGGATGATGTGCATAATCGTCGATATAAATCAAATTATCCGACTTAAATTGAATATCGAATCGCCTGCGCACCCCTTTAAAAGAATTTAACCCCCCCTGAATCTCTTGAATTGGAAGACCTATTTTATCTAACAAAGCAATGCAAGCAAGTGCATTCAGGACATTATGTAACCCTGGGATTTGAAGTGTGAACTTCGTGTGGTTTATTGATTTAGAATTTACGATAAACTGCATTACACCATCAATATATTTGATGTGAGAAGCCTTATAGTCCGCCGTATCAGAATCAATCGCATAAGTAACTGAGTCGCAAAGAGAAGGCAAGTTAATCCCTTCATGAACAACGCAGCACCCATTAGGGTCAATCTTCATGGCATACTGACGGAATCCATCGGTGAAATTTTTAGCATCACCATATATATCGAGATGGTCAGGATCCATAGCGGTTACAATACTCGCAAATGGAGAAAGGTGTAGAAAAGATCGGTCAAACTCATCTGCCTCGACCACAACCCAATCTGTTGATTTGTTTACAATTAAATTTGAATTTTTGTTCGATGAAATACCTCCCAAAAATGCATTACATTTCCATGGACTATGATCTAATATATGAGAAAGCATGGCACTCGTTGTTGTTTTTCCATGAGTTCCAGCTACGCATAAACCTTTCATGAATCTGGTTATCAACCCAAGAGCTTCTGCCCTTTTATAAACCACAAATCCATTCTCTCTGAAATAAGTGAGTTCCTTGTGAGATGATGATACCGCGGGTGTATATATAACCAATGTCTCCTCGGGAGAAGAAACAATTTTTCGAACATCAGAACCTTTGTCCTCAAAATGTATCTTACAGCCTTCTTTTATCAAATCATCAGTAATAGTTGAAGGTGTGCGATCATAACCAAAAACAGCTTTGTCATTCGACTTGAAATATCTCGCCAATGCGGACATTCCAATACCTCCGATACCTATGAGGTAAAAGCTTTTAAAATCAGTTATTTTATTCCTCGTCATTATTTATAATTGTTTCGCAAGCATCAATGATTTCTTTTGTTGCATTTGGCTTTGCCAATTTTTTGATGTTTTCAGACAACTTATTTACTTGTTCCTTATCATTTAAGAGATCAAAAATTGTTTGAACCAAACTTTTAACCGCATCACGATCTTTCACCATTAAAGCAGCCTCGTTAGCTACCAATGCCATGGCATTTTTAGTCTGATGATCTTCAGCAACATTGGGAGACGGGACCAATATGGTAGCCTTACCAATCAAGCATAATTCAGAAACAGATAAAGCTCCAGCCCTAGAAATAACAACATCTGCAGCTGTATAAGCAGCATCCATTCTTGAAATAAAAGGCAAGAGTTTGATGTGTTTCGGTAAGTCTAAATTCGCATTTAAAAGTGCTTGATAGTAGCCCTTTCCGCACTGCCAAATCACCTGAATATTACTTTTTGAGATGGCCTCTATGGAACCAGAAAGAGCCTCGTTTAAAGTTCTTGCACCCAAGCTTCCACCGATCACAAGAATGGTCTGACGAGAAGCTTCAAGATCAAATACTTTTAGCGCTTCCACACGTGTTAAACTTGAAGGGCTTAATTCTTCCCGCACAGGGTTACCTGTTAATCGAATTTTACTTAAAGAAAAGAACTGTTCCAAACCCGAATAAGCCGTACAGATTAATTTTGCCTTTTTTGATAATAATATATTGGTCTTTCCGGGGAAAGAATTTTGTTCTTGAATTACCGTTGGTATACCAAGTAATTGCGCCATTTTCAATGTTGGACCACTGGCATACCCCCCTACACCAACAACCAACTCCGGATCATTTTTTTTCAATACGCTTCGCGCTTTCAATAAACTTTTAAGAAGCTTAAACGGAAGCAAAAAATTTGAAAAACTCAGTTTTCTTTGAAAACCTACAATGGGTAAACCTGTTATTTCATATCCAGCCTGAGGCACTCTTTCCATTTCCATCTTTCCTTGCGCTCCCACAAACAAAATAGATACTTGAGGATTCCTTTTTTTAATCTCATTTGCTATGGCAATAGCAGGAAAAATATGTCCCCCTGTGCCACCACCTGAAATCACAACCCTATTAATCTGTTTTCTCATCTTCATTATAATCAAAGGATGTCGCTGTTGCCGTTAGCTTATTGTTATTTCTTGCAATTGATTGGACAATCCCTATGGATACACAAGCCATAATCAAGGCCGATCCTCCCATGGCTAAAAAAGGCATATTTTGACCAGTAACCGGAACAAAACCTACACAGACCAACATATTAATTGAGGCCTGCATCAATAGATGAATACCAATACCCAAACATAAATAAGATTCAAAAAGAACCTCAGTTTTAAAAGCAATTCTGAAGATTCTGAGGAGTAAAATGATATAGGTGAAAGCCAATACAAAACCTGAAAGCAAACCAAATTCTTCAATAAAACTCGCAAAGTAAAAATCTGCATAGGCCTCAGGGATATAACTTTTCAAACGACCATCACCAACCCCTTGACCAATTAAAGAGCCATTAAAAATAGCGAGCTTCGCATTATTGGCTTGAGCATTTTCAATTTTTGAAGCACCTGGATCTTGCTTTTGTTCCCAAAGCCTTACAATTCTGGCTTTCCAAGTTTGATATCTAGAGAGCTGTGTATCAGGAAAAGCCTCCTGAACAGATATAAACATGAGCATCGATGCAAAAATCGAAAGCATAATTAAAAACAATTTTCGCCAAGGAAATCGTGCAATGAAAAGTAGCATGAATGAAATTGAAAAAAGCATTAATGCTGTTGAAAGGTTGTCCTTAAGAATCAAAAGGCAAATAATAAAAATAGGGGCGATTACTGGGATCACCCCTCCTTTCCAATCATCTAAAAGCTTTTCTTTTTTGACCAATAGTTTGGACAAATACATCAGCAAAGCTAGCTTGGCAAAATCCGAGGATTGAAAAGTCAAACCAAAAACTCTAATCCAACGTTCCGCACCATTAACTTTAACGCCAAAGAATATGGTAAATACAAGCAATGCAATTGCTAAATAATATACAAATTGACTGATTTGATTAAAATATTTCGTTTGAATTCTATGCACAGTAAACATACACGCAAAACCCAATAATACATAAACCAAATGCTTACCTAAATAATAAGATGGAGAGCCTCCTTCAATGCGAACAAGTATAGGCACAAAACTATACACGGTAAGCAGAGAAAAAGACATAAGCAATATTACAATCATCCATATTTGGGCATCGCCCTTGAGATATTTCAGATAATACCTCATTTTTGAATTTGAGCTTTTAAAACGTGAGATTTAAACGATTTGATACTAAATTCAGCATCTGAATCTGAGGCCGTAAACAATAAAATCCCCGGCTTAAAAACAAGTTTATTCACATAATCAATAGCCTCATGAATGGAATTGACAGATATAATTTTTTCAGAACAATTATCTTTTCTGTCTGGACCATATAACACACAGTTTTTAATTTTCAATCCTAAATTTGAAGAACGGTCAAAAAAAGATTTTATCTCATTTTGATTTCCAATCCATAATATTTCAAATGGAAAATTCTCTATGGTATTATTCAAAAGCGTCAAGTCTGGATTATGCCATAAAAAGGCATCCATACCCAAGTATTTCCCCAATGGCTTCATCAATAGATGCCCATCTATCATGGAGGAATCTTGAATACGAGAAGTATTCTTTTTCTTGTTATGTGACTCGAACTTTTTCAATAGTTTATAACATTCTTACAGCTTGCTTAAATTGATTACCTCTATCTTCATAGCTGTCAAATAAATCAAAGCTGGCACATGCCGGAGAGAGTAATACAGACTCATCTTTACGAGCCAATCTATAAGCGTAAGCCACTGCCTCCACTGCACTTCTTGCCTCCACTAATGTCTCAACCTTATCGCAAAATGCTTCCTTGATTTTATCATTGTTTTCCCCCAGGCAAATAATCGCTTTTACCTTCTCATCTACCAAAGGAAGTAACTCGTTATAATCGTTGCCCTTATCAACACCGCCAACAATCCAAATGGTCGGTTTTTCCATACTCTCAAGCGCAAACCAAGTAGAATTAATATTGGTGGCTTTTGAATCATTTATAAACTCAATACCATTGACTTTGGCAACGAATTCTAAACGGTGTTCTACATTTACAAAATCCTCTAGACTTTGACGCACGATATCCTTGCGAATTTCTACTATTCTAGCAGCAATCCCTGCTGCTAATGAATTTTGGGTATTGTGCTTACCCTTTAAAGCTAAATCATGAATGGACATAGATAATTGTTCTTTTATATTGATTATTAATTGATCCGAAATTGAATACCCACCAATGTTTTGTGGGTTTTTAAGAGAAAAGCCTGCCAGTCGCATGGGCAATTCCATTTGTGACATTTTTTCATCGATAATTTGGTCATCCGCATTGTAGATAAACCAGTCTGAGGCACTTTGATTTTTAGTAATACGCATTTTAGAGTCTGCATATAGACTCAAATTGTTCTCATATCGATCAAGATGATCTGGTGTAATATTTAACAGAATAGAGATGTCAGCTCTAAAGTCTTGTATATCGTCAAGCTGAAAGGAGCTCAGTTCAATAATGAAATACGCAGGTTCTATTGACGCTACCTGGCGGGCAAAACTTTTACCAACATTCCCTGCAAAAGAGACCTCGATGCCCGCATTTTTAAAAATATGGTAAACCAGCATCGTAGTCGTTGTTTTCCCATTACTACCTGTGATACAAATCTTCTTAGCCTTGGTGAATTTTGCAGCAAACTCAATCTCCGAAATGACATTAACGCTATTCACATTACAACTTTGAATAACAGCGGCTGTATTTGGAATGCCAGGAGATTTAATCACAAGATTTGCCTTAAGTATGCGATCGAGATCATGTCCGGACTCTTCATATTCAACATTTAGCTGCTGCAACTCAGATTTGTAGTTTTCTTTGAGCAAGCCCGCATCTGAAACAAAGACATTTGCTCCCATTTTATTTGCAAGGATTGCTGCGCCAACGCCGCTTTCGCCACCTCCAATTATTGCGATATTTTGACCTTCGAAATGCATTAACGCACCTTTAATGTTACAATGGTTACAACTGCAAGAAGTACGGCAAGAATCCAAAAACGAGCAACAATTTTCGCTTCATGCAAACCACTTTTCTGATAATGGTGATGTAGAGGTGCCATCTTAAAGATGCGCCGACCTTCACCGTATTTTCGTCTTGAGTATTTGAAATATCCCACCTGAAGCATGACAGAAAGGTTCTCTATCAGAAATACACCACACAATACAGGAATGAGAAGCTCTTTTCGGATTGAAATGGCAAAAACAGCGATAATACCACCTATTGCCAAACTTCCCGTATCACCCATAAACACCTGAGCTGGATAAGAGTTATACCATAAAAACCCAATGCAAGCTCCGACAAAAGCACTAATGAAAATAACGAGCTCCTCTGCGAAAGGGATGTACATAACATTAAGGTAATCTGAGAAACGAACGTGTGAGCTTACATAGGCTAAAACCGCAAGTGCTATCCCTACAATAGCAGAGGTTCCCGTGGCCAATCCGTCCAAACCATCGGTCATATTTGCCCCATTTGAAACAGCTATTACAATAAAAATAACAATGGGAATGAAAATCAACCAACCATAAGAAGAATCACCACCAAGCAACCACTTATAATTAAACTCATTGTCCTTAACAAATGGGATCGTGGTTGTCATTTCATCGGTTTCAACCCACTTAAATGATTGACGTTCTGAATTTATATGCTGATGTGTTACTAGCTTTTCATTTTCCTTTAATTGATAATCATCCGAAACACGTTTATGAACAACAACATCATCCGAAAAATATAATACTGAGCCAACAATGAGACCGACACCAATTTGACCAACTACTTTAAATCTACCTTTTAAACCTTCCTTATTCTTTTTAAAAACTTTAATGTAATCATCAATAAAACCAATCATACCAAGCCAAACTGTAGCGAGTATCATCGTGATTACATAAACATTCTCTAATCGCGCCAATAGTAATGTTGGTATTAAAATAGCGCCTAAGATGATAAGCCCTCCCATGGTAGGTGTCCCAGTTTTCTCAATTTGTCCGGCAAGACCTAAATCACGTACAGTTTCTCCTATCTGTTGTCGTTGTAAACGTGCTATAATTCGCTTTCCAAAAACAATAGAAATAATTAATGAAAAAATGAGTGCCAAGGCAGAGCGAAAAGAGATATAGCTGAAAAGACCAGCTCCTGGCATATTATATTTATCGAGAAATTCAAAAAGATAGTACAGCATTAGTTGTTCTTTTGGTTTGTATATTCACTTGCAATTTTATAATCGTCGAAGTCGTGTCTGACTCCCTTTATTTCTTGATACTTTTCGTGACCCTTCCCAGCAATTAGAATGACATCTTGTTCACGCGCCAGTTTAACTGCAAGCTTGATTGCTTCTCTGCGATTTAGCATTGTGAGCACGACATCTAATTGCTCACTTGTCAACCCCGCTTGCATATCCTTGAGGATCTGTTGAGGGTCTTCACTTCTAGGATTATCAGAGGTTAATATCAGTTCATCACTCTTAGCACTTGCTATTGAAGCCATTATCGGTCGCTTGTCTTTATCTCTATCACCTCCACAACCCACAATCGTAATAAGCCTAGAATTATCACTTTTGATAGCCGTAATCGTTTCCAATACATTCTTTAGTGCATCAGGTGTGTGCGCATAATCCACTATTGTTGTGGGTCCATTTTGAGCCTTTAAATATTGAAACCTCCCTTCAACAGATTGAAGATTGCTCAAAACACCTAAGGTTTCTATTTTATCTTCATCAAGAAGCATAGCAACAGCGTAAACCGCCAAGAGGTTATAAGCGTTAAATCGACCTATAAGCCTTGAATAGAATTCTGCTCCATCAAGATTGAGAATGAGACCTGAAAGCGCATTCTCCATTACCTTTGCTTTAAAATCTGCTGGCGTTTTCAATGCATAATGATGTCTTTTAGCATTTGTATTCTGGAGCATGATTAACCCATTTTTATCATCTGTATTGACTAAGGCAAATGAAGCAGACGGCAACCCATCAAAAAACTGCTTTTTTGCTTTTATGTATGCAGAAAAGGTCTTGTGATAATCTAAATGGTCATGTGAGATATTGGTAAAAACACCACCCTCAAAATGAAGTCCATAAATTCGGTTTTGATCTATAGCGTGTGAGCTTACTTCCATAAAGCAATGCGTGCATCCTTCATTTACCATATCACGTAAAAGCGCATTCAATGCTACTGAATTTGGTGTTGTGTGAGTTGCAGGGATTGCATCTTTACCTATTTTATTAACAACCGTCGAGAGCAACCCTGTCTTGTAACCCAGACCAGAAAACAAGTCATACATTAAAGTGGCACAAGTCGTTTTACCATTTGTACCTGTAATCCCAACAAGCTTTAACTCGCGGGACGGATTACCATAAAATTTTGAGGCTATTAATGCCAATGCTTCACTCGAGTTGAGAACTTGAATCAAGGAGATGTCTTTGGGTTGAAAATCAACCTTACGATCAACAATAAAATTCCGACATCCATTTTTATATGCAGCTTCAAGATAGTCATGACCATTTTGAGAAAATCCTTCAATTGCAATGAATAAAGAATCTTTATTTGTTTCGCGTGAATCAAATTGAATAGTATGGATTACTCCTGATGCATCACCAAGAATTACCTGATGCTTTAAAGAATCCAATAAATAATTCAATGCTTTCATATATTCTTCAATGTCAATTTGATTAACCTTCCGTTTTCGAGATCAGTCCCTTCAGGTATGGATTGATATACAACCTTTCCAAATCCTTTTATCTCTACGATAAGTCCCATTTTCTCTAGAAGATAAATCGCATCTTTTGCCGTCATACCTGACACGCTTGGCACGCTGTTTTTTTTAATCTCTCTAGGAATTAAATTGATCTCTTTCAGCGGGCGCACGGCACCAATCCACTCACCTCCACCCTCAACGTTATGCTCATAACCTAAATTTGCGAGGACATTCGATGCGTCAGCTTTATTACCGGCTTTTATTCTTGGTAAACTATTCGATTTAACAGATGCCTCATTTACAGCTTCATGATATTTTAAATTGGAGGCGAAAACTTTGTTGGCTACAGCCGCGAAAACAGTCCCAGAAACTTTTGCTCCATAGATGTACTTTTTAGGCTTGTAGATTACCACAATACACGAGTAGAGTGGTTTATCAGCTGGAAAAAATCCACAAAAAGATGCCTGATATTCCGACTCCGACCTGCCTAAGAATTCACGAGACTGAGAGAGTAGTTTTACTGTACCTGTTTTACCGGCAATTTTAAACTCAACGGTTTTTAGATCCTTACCTGTGCCATCCTCCATAACACCTACGAGACAGCTTTTCACCTTTTTTATGGTTTGCATAGAGCAAATCTTTTCATCAAGGACAATTGGGTCGAACGATCGAATGATCTTTCCCGAGCTTCTCACTTCTTTTACAAACTGAGGCCGCATCATTCTTCCATTGTTGGCCACTGAATTATACAAATTCAATGTTTGTAAGGGGGTTTGTTCTAATTCATAACCAATCGACATATAAGGGATAGATATCCCAGACCAAATTTTAGAGCCAGGTCTTGAAACTTTCGGGTTTGGTTCTCCTGAAAGCGAAATTCCTAAAGGCTTGGTTAAGCCAAATTTTTCAAGTTTAGCAATGAATTGATCAGGATCTGACTTATAGGCCTCATGTATGGTGGGAGCTATAACATTTGATGAAAGTTCGAAAGCACGTTTTAGAGAAATTTTACCATATCCATTTCCGTAATTAGAATCAAACAATGATTTTTTTGATCCCTTGAAGCGATACTCTCCTGTTGCATTAACCTCAGTATCCAAGGTCAATTTACCATCCTCCAATGCCGCCATTAATGCTGCGAGCTTAAAAGTTGATCCGGGAGGGGAATTGCGCCCAATGGCATAATTAAAAGATTCAGAATAAGAGCTATCAGCTTTTCTTCTTAAATTCGAAATTGCCCTAACATATCCCGTTGCAACCTCCATTACAATAACACATCCTTCCGGTGCGTCCATCGTTATCAATTGTTTTTCAAGTTCGGAATGTGCAACCTCTTGAATATCCGAATCTATCGTTGTAACGATATCTGAGCCAGCAACGGATTCTTGAACAATCACTCCTGTATTTCTCCAACCATTTGCCAGCTTCTGCTGAATCTGTTGACCTGAAACACCTGCAAGATAATCTTGGTAGGCCCCCTCAATACCAACAGCTACCTCTTTCTCTCCATCTTTTCTATAGTATCCAAGTGTTCTTTTAGCAAGCTGACCTTTAGGGTTTTTGCGCACAGACGTCTCTTTACCGTCTATAATACCTCCTTTAAAGGTTCCTTCTTTAAATATCGGAAGAGCCCTCAGAGACTTTCGCTGTTCATTCGTTACCTGTTTTTGAATTAGAACGTAGCGCTTACCATTTTTACGAGCATGCTTGAGCTCCGCTGAAATCTCAGCTGCGCTTTTATGATAAAATAAATCACTAATACCAACGGCTAAAGAATCGATTTTCGATTCAAAAAGAGCTTCACTAACCACAACGGGATCCATATAAACATCATAGTAAGAAACGGTGGTAACCAATGGATTTAGATCTTTATCTAAGACATCTCCTGGCGTAGGCTTATCTAACACTATTCGTTCTGGAATTTTTCGATCACCTGGCATTAATCCAGGCTCAAGCTCAGTAAACTGAATTGAAATAACCGTGTATATAATCGTAATCATAACAGCGACAAATCCAAAGAAAATTAGATAAGCCCTGTTTTTCAAAACCTTCTTCTCTTTATCTATCATCGTGGGAAGGTTTAATTCGTATTACTTTTGTTGCGTTCAAGGACTCCTTTAAGTCTCTTTCCTTGAGTTTTTCTATAAGGTCCTGCCTCCTAGTTTTAAACTCAAAAGAAGATTTAACTTCAAGAAATTCTGCTGCATTTTGATTGACCTCAAGCTCCGTTTTTTTAATGTCATCATTAATCTGTTTTACATAATATCCTTTAGAAACAAATAAAATCAGCAACAAGAGCGTGAAGAAAATAAAGGGAAGGTTGTTGAGTACAAAAGATTTTGTTAAAAATTCTCCATTAAGAATTTGCGTCAAAGCATTAGCTTTTCTCCTTGATTTTTGACCTGACTGAGAAGTGTTTGTCTTTTTAGCCATTTCGCTCTCCTATTCTTAATTTCGCGCTTCGGGCACGAGAATTCATTTTAACTTCATCTTCATCGGGCGCCACAGGCTTCCTTGTTACCTCTGTAAAAGGTTTAATTGGATTGCCATAGAAATCCTTTTCAAGCGCACCTTCAAGGTTTCCTTTTTTAAGAAAATTCTTTACAAGCCTGTCTTCTAGTGAGTGGTACGAGAGCACTACTAACCTACCTCCAGGTGCAATTACTTTTTCACACTGTAAAAGCAAATCTTCAAGCACCTTAATCTCCTGATTCACCTCTATACGAACTGCTTGAAATACTTGCGCGTAATATCTATTCTCTTTGAATTTCGGGGCGAAATCAGACAAAAACTTAATGAAATCTTGAGTCGTGTTGAGACGACTGGACTGACGAAACTTAACAAGCTCGTAGGCCAATCTTTTGGCATTCCTGATTTCACCATACTTTCGGAAAACTGATAACAATTCTTCTTCAGTTGATTCATGAAGTACATCTGCAGCATTTCTGGATGCAGAACCATTCATACGCATATCAAGAGCCCCTTCCTTCCTGATAGAAAAACCTCTTGTGCCTTCATCAAATTGATGTGAGGAAACACCCAAATCTGCCAAAATGCCATCAACTTGAGTCACACCCTTTAATTTTAACTGATTTGAAAGAAAAGAGAAATTTGATTGTATAAAATGAAAATTCGGTGCTTCCCAGACATTCCTTAAGGCATCTTTGTCTTGATCCAAAGCATACAATTTTCCCTTTGCAGACAGCTGACTATGAATTAATCGAGAATGACCACCACCACCAAAAGTAACATCAACATAAACTCCATCCGGATTGATATTCAATCCATTGATGCAAGCATCACGCAAAACAGGTATGTGGTATAAATTATTCTTTTGGCTCATCCAAGTCTCCCATTACTTCATTTGCTAAATCGGCAAAGTCCGTTATGTTTTCTTCGATCATACTGAAGTACTTGGATTTATCCCATATTTCTACACGGTCATTATATGCTATAAGCATAACCTCTTGCCCTAAACCAATTCTTTCGGCGTGAGCCGTCGGTATTAAAACACGACCTGCGTTATCAAGTGCAATTTGTTTTGCGCCTTGGTGAAACAAACGATAAAACATTCGATTCTTCGGTTTAAACAAGTTCATCTGAGACAATCGCTCACTCATCTTTTCCCAATCCATTATTGGATATAAAGTGAGACAATCTTCAAAACCCTTGTTTAACATAAAATCACGCTGGGCAGTCGGAGCCAACTGCTTCCTAAGACCTGCAGGGAATAGAAACCTACCCTTGCTATCTAACTTAACCTCAAATTCTCCTACTAATCCAGCCATAACGAAACTATGAGTAAAAATAATGGAATTTTACCACTTTTTACCACCTAAAATCAAATTGTTGATAACTTATAACGTTAGTTTATTTTTTTTGTTTCAAAAATACAGCGTTATGATAGAAAGAACAAACATTTACGTAAATATTACATAAGTGGTAAAAAGTGGATAACTATTTTAAACTGATGATTTTATTAGCATAAGTATTTCTTTAATTTTGCACGGTGAAAATTTCATTAAAGTATTGGATGCTATTGCTTTTGCTCTCCGTTATCTGGGGTAGCTCTTTTATTCTGATGAAAACAGCAATGTACGACTCCGAGGGCCACTCAATATTCACATCCAATCAAGTTGCTACATTGCGTATTCTTATCGCAAGCATTGCCCTTTTGCCTTTTAGCATCTATGCAATTCGAAAAATTAATCTTAAACGAGACTTGGGGCACTTCATCATAGTCGCTTTGTGTGGGAATTTATTTCCGGCTTTTCTATTCACTTATGCGGAAACTGGCATCTCGTCAGGCCTCGCAGGAATGTTAAACAGCACGACGCCTATTTTTACAATAATTATTGCACTTGTTATTTTCAGGGACAAAATGAGTAAGCGCCAATTTTCAGGAGCCTTCATAGGCTCTATTGGTATTGGAATTCTAGTCTATTTCGGGAAAAAAAATTCTTTAGATGGAGAATGGATCCATATCATTAGTGTTATTTGCGCGACCCTATGTTACGCTATTAGCCTAAGCGTTATTCGCTATAAATTAGGACATTACAAATCTTTAGATATTGCTTCGATTGCATTTCTTCTGCTTTTAATACCCTCTATTTTTTTGTTTTTAACAGCGCACACTCTAGAGGCTTTTGAAAACACTCAAGAAGTGAAAAATGGCTTCATGGCAATTCTTGTTTTATCTTTAGTGGGAACCGCTCTAGCCTTGTTTATATTCAATACTATTATCAAAAACACTTCAGCTTTGTTTGCAAGCTCAGTAACCTACTTTATCCCTATTGTTGCAGTTATTATTGGAATATTTTTCAATGAACATATTAATTTGGCTCAAATAACAGGCATGGCCGTTGCCTTAAGTGGGGTTTTTATTGCCAATTCCAAAATGCAATAAAGAACCTTGTGATTTCATGTGAAATATTTTGATGCATTAGAAGAAAATAGTATCTTTGTCGTCCAATTTTGGATAACTTATAATGTAATCATTGTTATGTACGCAATAGTAGAGATAGCAGGGCAGCAATTTAAAGTGCAAAAAGACCAAAAGGTTTACGTTCATCGTTTAGAAGAAAAAGAAGGCTCAAAAATTGAGTTTGATAATGTTCTTCTAATTGAAGATAAAGGAACGGTAACCGTTGGCGCCCCGGCTGTAGAAGGTGCAAAAATCACCGCAAAAGTAGAAAACCACGTGAAAGGAGACAAAGTTATTGTTTTCAAAAAGAAGCGCAGAAAAGGCTACAAAAAGAAAAATGGTCACAGACAATCATTTACAGAATTGTCAATTACAGGAATTAAAATTAAGAAGCCAGCGGCAGCGAAAGCTAAAGAGGCTCAAAAATAAAAGAACATGGCACATAAGAAAGGAGTCGGTAGTTCGAAAAACGGACGTGAATCACAAAGTAAAAGACTAGGTGTTAAAATTTTTGGTGGACAAGCTGCAATTGCAGGTAACATAATCGTTCGACAAAGAGGTACACAACACCACCCGGGAAACAATGTAGGAATTGGTAAAGATCACACGCTTTATGCGTTGGAAGACGGATTGGTTGAGTTCAAAAAGAAAAAGAACAACAGATCATTTGTTTCAATAGTTCCATTGGAAACTGGCGCAGAAGCTTAAAAAAACTATACAATAATTAGAAAGGCCGACATCTGTCGGCCTTTTTTTGTTTTCTAGAAACTATATTTGCAAATGATGTTGAATAAAAAAGAGCGGTATATCAGTTCATTATCGGGCGGGGCAATGATGTTTCTTGCTTTCCCTTTCACGGGAAGCCTTACACCTCTCATCTTTATTGGTCTCGTACCATTACTCATCATTGAAGACTCTATAATAAAATCTAAATCGGCTTCTAGCAATTTATTCATACACACATTTTTATGTTTTCTAATTTTCAATATTGGAACATCTTGGTGGCTTGTAAATGCCAGCTTAGGTGGAGCGATTTTTGCATTTATATTCAATTCTCTAGTAATGTCTATTTGCTTTCATGCATTTCATATAACAAGAAAATACGTTGGCAGTAAAGAAGGTTATCTTTCTCTACCATTCTACTGGCTAGGATTTGAATATCTTCACAATCATTGGGAATTTGCACATCCTTGGCTTAGTTTAGGGAACACTTTTTCAATCCGGACAAGTTGGGTGCAATGGTATGAATACACTGGGGTTTCGGGCGGCACTTTATGGGTGATTATTGCCAATGTCGTTTGCTTCTTGGCGTTTAGATCCTGGAGAAGCAAACAAAATACCCGTGGAACTTCCATGTCCTTAGGGTTTGTAATTCTTACCCCACTTTTCCTTTCTTTTTACACAGGAATTCAACATAAATCTAGAGTCGAAAAAGATAAAAATAAACAAACCATAAAGACGGTCATTGTTCAACCAAACATTGATCCTTACAACGAAAAATTCGACTATTCAACCTTTCAGAATCAAAATGCGAGCATACTAAAACTCGCCTCCCAAAAGGTAAGCTCCGAAACCGAGCTCATTGTCGCACCTGAAACTGCAATTAGCGCAAGCTTTGATGAATCTAAATTTAAATCATTATCTGTTTATCCCATGTACAGAGATAGTGTATTGTCATGGAAAACGAATCTATTAATAGGCGCCTCAACTCTAAGTATTTTTGATAAAAAGCAATCCAAAAGCTCGAGAGCCTTAAAAGATGGACGTTTTATAGAATATTATAACTCAAGCCTACTGCTCAGACCCGATACAGCAACTACTTTCATACATAAATCAAAACTTGTTGCTGGGGTAGAACAAATTCCATATTCTAAATACATCTCTTTCTTCGAAAAACTTGCAGTCGACAATGGCGGTATAATTGGCTCGTTAGGTAAGGAAAAAAAGGTAAAAATCATGCAAACTACATTTGGGAAAATTGCACCAATAGTTTGCTATGAGTCTGTCTTTAGTGAATTTGTTGGGGAACAATCAAGACTCGGAGCCCAATTGCTTTGCGTAATAACAAACGATGGTTGGTGGAAAGATACACCGGGCTACAAACAACACTTTAGCTTTGCTAGATTGCGAGCAATTGAAAATAGAAAGTGGCTTGTTCGATCTGCAAACACAGGAAAAAGCGGTGTGATTTCTTCTAATGGATCAATTGTTTCAGAAACTAAATGGTGGGAGCCAGATGTGATTTCTGTAGCTGTACCGTTAATGAACACTCTAACTACATTCGCTCAATATGGAGACATTCTGGGAAGGAGTTCTTCTTTTCTCAGCGTCTTCATATTTATCTTTGCCCTTTCAAAAAAAATAAGACCAAACAACGAACGATCTAAAAAATCAAATACAAAGGAACGCGATTCTTAAGATTCGAATTCATTTAAATCACATGTCGAATAAAGCAATAAAAGAACATCAGTTATACATATCAAGCCTAGGTGTTTTATGGAAACTTTGGAGAGCAAATAGAAAAAGCATCACATCAATTAGGATGTCCCTGAAAATTCTTCTTTTCACAATACTTAGTGCACCTTTTAGAATGCTTCAAAAGCTACGTTACGATAAAAAAATAGAAAAGATAGAATTCAAAAACACACCTCCTGTATTCGTAATTGGGCATTGGAGAAGTGGAACAACACATCTTCATTATTTACTTACCCAGGACCCAAGGTTTTCGCATCTTGAAGCCTTTCAAGCCTTTTTTTTTAGGATTGCATTGGTTTCAAAAAAAACTATGAAACCTCTTCTTAATAGGCTTATGCCTAAAACTAGGCCTCAAGACAACGTCTCAATCAATGCAACTGCACCTACTGAAGAAGAACATCCGTTGACTAACTTAACACATAGAAGTGCCATGCACTCCTTTTTCTTTCCAAGAAATCAAAGCTACTTTAGGAAATATCATTTGTTTGAGACGACTTCATTGTCTATTAATAAATGGAAACATACATATAACCGAATGTTACAAGAGATAGCATTTTACAACGGACCTGATAAAACATTACTCCTTAAAAATCCGCATAACACCGGAAGAATCAAAGTACTTATGGAACTCTATCCGGATGCAAAGTTTATATTCATTCACAGAAATCCATATGAGGTCTATCAATCCACAACACACTTGTATAGCACTACTATAAAATCTCAATTTCTTCAAGAATTCTCAGCTCAAAACATCTCAGATACGGTGATCAAAACCTATGAATTGGTTATGAAAAAGTATCTCAAGATAAAATCTGAGCTGCCAAAAAATAAAATCAGTGAAATCTCATTTGACGAATTGTCCCAGAACCCTGTAGAAGCGTTGAAACGCGTGTATTCAGATTTAAACATCCCAGACTTCGATAACGCATTGCCTTATTTCAAGAGCTATTTAGAGAAACAAAAAGGTTATAAAAAAAACAATTTCAAGCCACTGACAGAGGATGTCAAAAGAAAGCTAATTGACAATTGGGGCTTTGCATTTGATACATGGAATTATCCTGTCTGAGAATGTCACTAAATAATCTTTTAACTCAAACTTTTTGATACCTTTGTTTTGATAAAAATTCACTGACTCATGAGTATTTACTTAGATTTTGAAGAACCAATCAAAGCGATTGAAGAGCAAATTGAAAAGACAAAAGAAATTGGAGACACCTCTGATCTCGATATGACAGATAAAATTCAAGAGCTCGAGCAAAAACTTAAAAAGAAAACCAAAGAAATCTTTACAAATTTAACCCCTTGGCAAAGAGTTCAACTTTCCAGACATCCTGAAAGACCGTATACTTTAGCATATGTCAATGCTATTACTGAAGGTAAATTTATAGAGCTTCACGGTGACAGAAATGTCAAAGATGACAAAGCTATGGTCGGCGGACTTGGCTTAGTGGATGGAAAATCAGTGATGTTTATTGGGCAACAAAAAGGAGTAAACACCAAAATGAGACAATATCGAAATTTTGGGATGCCTAACCCAGAGGGATATAGGAAAGCACTTCGTCTCATGAAGCTCGCTGAGAAGTTCAACAAACCTATCGTAACCTTTATTGATACACCTGGAGCCTTTCCTGGTCTAGAAGCAGAAGAGAGAGGGCAAGGTGAAGCCATTGCTCGTAATATTTATGAAATGATGCGTTTAAAAGTTCCTGTTATCTGTATTATTATCGGTGAAGGAGCATCAGGAGGTGCATTAGGAATTGGTGTTGGTGATAAAGTTGTTATGCTGGAAAACACATGGTATTCGGTAATATCTCCTGAATCATGTTCATCCATATTATGGCGTTCATGGGAATTCAAAGAAAAGGCAGCGGATGCATTAAAGCTTACCTCTAAGGACATGACGAAGAATAAGTTGGTCGATGATGTAATAAAAGAACCTATAGATGGAGCGCATCGTTCAGAACATCTTATTTTTGAACGTGTTAAAAAATATATTAAAAAAGCTGTTCAAGAGCTAGAAACAATTGACCCTGAAGAACGAATTAACCAAAGAGTTGAAAAGTTCAATAAAATGGGTGTCTGGAAACATTAAAATATAAAACTTCCTGATGAACGATTTGGCTGCGACTCCTATTGAATATTTAAAGGGTGTTGGTCCTCAAAAAGCCATTTTACTTAAGAAGGAGCTAGGTATTCAAACCTATGGTGATTTATTGTTTCACTTCCCTTACAGATACGTAGACAGGACCTCGTTCACAAAAATAAAAGAGCTTCAATATACAGATAACCACGTTCTATTAAGAGGGAAAATTGATCAAATTAGGGAGACAGGAAAAGGCCGATACAAAAAACTATCTGCTCGTTTTGGAGATGAATCAGGATATATTGAATTGGTTTGGTTTCAAGGCGGTAAGTGGATCAAAGATAGCCTCAAGGTAAATGAAATTTATCACATATTTGGGAAAGCGAAAGTCTATGCTCAAAAATGGTCAATGCCTCATCCTGAAATGACTTTGGCTTCAAGTCAAAACATTAGAAATGGTTTTTTTCCGATCTACTCAAGCACCGAGAAATTAAGTTCGAAAGGACTGCATTCAAAAGGACTTGAAAAGCTAGTAGCATTGATTATCCCACAGATTGGACCAGCATTCCCTGAGACCCTTTCAAATCATATTTGCGAGGAAAATAGACTTATTTCTAAAAAAGAAGCACTCATTAAAATTCATCAACCTGCAAAGCATACGGATATTCAAGATGCCAGAATACGTTTAAAATTTGAAGAACTATTTTATCTTCAGCTCGAACTATTGATTAGAAAAAAACTAAGCGCTTCTCGATACAAAGGATTTGTCTTTAATGAAATAGGAACACTATTCACAACATTCTATGATGAGCATCTTCCTTTTGAATTAACAGGAGCTCAAAAACGTGTAATTAAAGAAATTAGAAAGGATTTCTTAAGTGGCATGCACATGAATCGACTGCTACAGGGAGACGTTGGTAGTGGCAAAACCTTAGTAGCTCTAATGTCTATGCTTATTGCTGTTGGCAATAACTACCAAAGTGCAATTATGGCACCCACGGAGATTTTAGCCAATCAGCATTTAGAAACATTGAAAGAATTTACTGCTGGTTTACCTATTAAAATAGAGCTATTGACAGGCTCGACTAAAAAGGCGAAACGAACGGAAATTCATAAGGGCCTGTTAGATGGATCCTTACATATATTAGTGGGAACACATGCCCTTCTTGAGGACACCGTTCAATTTCAGAATATTGGATTGGTTGTAATAGATGAACAACATCGTTTTGGCGTGGCACAACGCTCAAAAATGTGGAGGAAGAATAAACAACCTCCGCACATCTTAATAATGACGGCAACACCAATCCCAAGAACTTTAGCTATGACTTTTTACGGAGATCTTGAAGTATCTGTTATTGACGAGCTTCCGCCGGGTAGAAAAGAAATTAAAACATACCACAGGTATGAAAAAAATCGACTTCAGGTTTTCGAATTTATCAGAAGAGAAATAGAAAAAGGACGTCAAATCTACATGGTATTTCCACTTATTCAAGAGTCAGAAAAACTTGACTTTCATAATCTAATGGATGGATACGAAGCGGTTACGAGAGCATTTCCTCTTCCTCAATTCAAGGTAAGTATTGTTCATGGTCAAATGAAGAGTGATGAGAAGGAATTTGAAATGCAACGATTTATCAAAGGCGAAACTCAAATTATGGTTGCTACAACTGTAATTGAGGTCGGCGTGAATGTTCCGAATGCAACGATGATGATTATAGAAAGTGCTGAGCGCTTTGGCTTATCTCAGCTTCACCAGCTTAGAGGTCGTGTTGGCCGTGGTGGCGAACAATCTTTCTGTATTTTAATGACGAAAATTGAACTCTCCAAAGAATCTAAAAAAAGAATGCAAACGATGGTCAATTCCAACGACGGATTTGATATAGCCGAGGTTGACCTTCAATTACGAGGCCCAGGTGATTTAATGGGAACGCAACAGAGCGGTGAGCTCGACCTAAAGATATCAGATCTAAGGAAAGATGGAGCAATTGTAACCATGGCACGTGAGGCTGCACGACAGCTTATAAATGACGATCCAAACTTTACAAAAAATGAGAACGCTCGAATACTGAAAACAATTGAAGTTATTTTAACTAGTAAACCCGATTGGGGGAAAATAGCATAAAAAAAGGGAGACAATTGCCTCCCTTTTTTTGATAAGTATTCATTTATTCTGTTTCAGCTTCTTCCTTTAAAGATTCTAAAGCCTCGGCAGAACCAACAAGCATTTTTTGGAACTTACGAACACCTGTTCCCGCTGGAATTAGATGTCCTACGATAACGTTCTCTTTCAAACCAAGTAAATGATCTTCTTTTCCTGATATCGCAGCCTCATTCAATACCTTCGTTGTTTCCTGGAAGGAAGCAGCCGATATAAACGATTGCGTCTGAAGCGATGCTCTTGTTATACCTTGTAATAACGGTTTAGAAGTAGCAGCTTTAGCTTCTCGAGCTTCAACAAGTGTCTTGTCTTCTCTCTTAAGCTTCGCATTTTCATCACGCAACCTTCTTACAGATACAAGCTGTCCTTTTTTCAATTCAACGGAATCTCCTACCTCCTGAACGAACATCATTCCGAATAAAGCATCATTTTCTTCCATGATATCTGCTTTATGAACGGATTGACCTTCTAGGAACTTCGTATCTCCTGAATCAATAATTTCTGCTTTAAGCATCATCTGACGTACGATAACTTCGAAGTGCTTGTCGTTGATCTTAACACCCTGTAATCGATATACCTCTTGAATCTCATTAACAATGTACTCTTGTACTTTTGTAGGACCTTCAATGTTCAGTATATCTCTAGGTGTAATAGCACCATCTGACAATGGCTGACCAGCACGAACGTAATCATTTTTTTGAACCAAGATGTGCTTAGAAAGAGGCACAAGATATTTATGAACAGCACCTACCTTAGGCGTGATAATAATTTCACGATTACCTCTTTTAATATTTCCATAATCCGCAGTTCCGTCAATTGCAGAAACAACCGCCGGGTTTGATGGATTTCTTGCTTCAAACAGCTCTGTGACTCTAGGAAGACCACCAGTAATATCACCTGTCTTACCTGCCATTCTAGGTATCTTAACCAAGATATGACCAGCCTCAAGTTTATCACCTTCACTCACAGAAATATGAGAATTCACTGGAATAGAGTACTCTCGTAAAATCTCTTTCGTTTTTGTGTCAATGATATTAATTGCTGGGGTTTTCTTTTTATCTTTTGTTTCAGTAATTACTTTCTCTTTAAATCCTGTCTGCTCATCAACTTCTTCTCGATAAGTAATACCTTCCTCGATATTATCGAAAACAACAGTTCCTTTCACTTCAGAAATAATAAGAGCATTGTAAGGATCCCATTTACATATTACGTCACCTTTTTTGATCTTCGATTTACTCTTCACTAACAATTGAGATCCATATGGAATGTTGGTATTCATAATGACGATTCCCGTTTTCTCATCTGTGATTTTAAGTTCAGCAGATCGGCCAACAACGATTACCTTAGTTTCACCATCATCGCCTTTTTTCTCGATTGTTCTTAGTTCATCAATTTCTAATAAACCGTTTCCTTTTGCTTTGATGTCTGAAACATCAGCAATGTTCGAGGCAGTACCCCCAACGTGGAATGTTCTCAGCGTCAGCTGAGTCCCAGGCTCACCAATTGACTGTGCAGCTACAACACCAACAGAATCACCTCTTTGTGCCAATCTATGATTGGAAAGATTTCTTCCATAACATTTAGAGCATACACCTCTTCTCATTTCACAAGTCAATACCGAACGGATTTCAACTTCCTCAATATCCGCCTCTTGAATTTTCTCTGCAATATCCTCAGAAATCAAATCTCCTGCAGAAACGATAAGTTCATCAGACTCTGGAACATATATATCATGTACAGACGTTCTTCCAAGAATCCTATCATATAAAGGTTCAACTATTTCATCATTTTTCTTTAACGCAGTAGCAACGATTCCTCGAAGCGTACCACAATCCTCAGAATTGATAACAACATCTTGAGCAACATCAACAAGTCTTCTTGTCAAGTAACCCGCATCTGCTGTTTTCAGTGCAGTATCCGCAAGTCCCTTACGAGCACCGTGAGTTGAGATAAAATATTCAAGAATTGAAAGACCTTCTTTAAAGTTTGAAAGAATCGGGTTTTCAATAATCTCTTGAACTGACGCTCCCGATTTTTGTGGTTTCGCCATCAATCCACGCATTCCCGAAAGCTGACGAATTTGTTCTTTAGAACCCCTTGCTCCGGAATCAAACATCATATAGATAGAGTTAAAACCTTGTCTATCTGTTTTTAGTTGATCCATTAATGTATGCGTCAATCTTGAGTTTGTATGTGTCCAAACATCAATAATTTGATTATAGCGCTCGTTATTTGTGATCAGACCCATGTTGTAATTCATCATGACCTCCTTCACTTGCGTTTCCGCCTTGTCAACAAGCTCTACTTTTTCCTTTGGAATAATAATATCATCTAAATTGAAAGACAAACCTCCTTTAAACGCCATTGTATATCCCAATTCTTTAATATCATCTAAGAACTGTGCTGTTCTTGATGTGCCTGAAATCTTTAAGACGCCACCAATGATATCTCTCAGTGCTTTCTTTGTTAAGACTTCATTGATAAAACCTGCCTCTTGAGGCACATGCTCATTAAATATAACACGACCACAAGTTGTTTCAATCAATTGCAATTCGGACTCACCTAAATCGTTTAAATCCTGAGTTTTCACCTTAATTTTGGCATGTAAATCTAATTTACCTTCATTGTATGCAATGATTACTTCCGCAGGTGAATAGAAAATTCCATCCTCTCCCTTAACCACATCATCCTTTAAAGATTTTTTCTCTTTGGTAATGTAATAAAGACCAAGGACCATATCCTGAGAAGGTACAGCAATAGGTGCACCATTCGCAGGGTTAAGGATATTATGAGATGCTAACATTAGCATCTGAGCTTCAAGAATTGCGGCATTCCCTAAAGGAAGGTGAACCGCCATCTGGTCACCATCAAAATCGGCGTTAAATGCCGTTGTAACCAATGGGTGTAAGCGAATCGCCTTACCTTCAATTAATTTAGGTTGAAAAGCCTGTATTCCCAATCTGTGAAGCGTTGGAGCCCTGTTTAAAAGTACAGGGTGACCTTTAAGTATATTTTCAAGAATATCCCAAACAACTGGTTCTTTCTTATCTACTATTTTCTTAGCTGACTTCACGGTTTTTACAATACCTCTCTCAATCATTTTACGAATGATAAATGGTTTGTAAAGCTCGGCAGCCATACCTTTAGGAAGACCACATTCGTGTAGCTTTAAGTTTGGACCGACAACGATTACAGATCGTGCAGAATAATCAACACGCTTTCCAAGAAGGTTTTGACGGAATCGACCCTGCTTTCCTTTCAAGGAATCAGAAAGAGACTTTAACGCTCTATTCGATTCTGTTTTCACAGCACTAGACTTACGAGAGTTGTCAAATAATGAATCAACAGACTCTTGAAGCATTCGCTTTTCATTTCTCAAGATAACCTCAGGAGCTTTAATCTCAATCAATCTCTTAAGACGATTGTTTCTAATAATAACTCTTCTGTATAGGTCATTTAAATCTGAAGTTGCAAACCTTCCCCCATCAAGTGGAACTAATGGTCTTAATTCAGGTGGAATTACCGGAACAACTTTAACAATCATCCATTCAGGACGATTCTCAACGCGTGTTTGTGAATCCTTCATCGCTTCAACAACTTGCAATCTTTTTAAAGCTTCGTTCTTTCTCTGAACAGAAGTTTCATTTTCAGCAAGGTCACGAAGCTGGTAAGACATTTCCTCTAAATTCAGTGACTGAAGAAGGTCGTGAATAGCTTCAGCGCCCATCTTTGCAATAAATTTATTAGGATCCGTATCATCTAGGTATTGGTTCTCTTTCGGAAGTGCATCCAAAATATCCAAATACTCTTCTTCCGTTAAAAAGTCCATTTTGTTCAGCTCAACCTCTGGAAGCTCATTTGCAGAACCACTTTGGATGACAACATAACGCTCGTAATAGATAATCTGATCTAATTTCTTTGTTGGCAGACCTAATAAGTATCCAATCTTATTTGGTAATGATCTAAAATACCAGATATGAGCCACAGGAACTACCAGAGCAATATGCCCCATACGTTCTCTACGAACCTTTTTTTCTGTTACTTCAACCCCACAACGGTCACAAACAATTCCTTTGTATCGGATTCTTTTGTACTTACCACAGTGACATTCGAAGTCTTTTACAGGACCGAAGATTCTTTCACAAAACAAACCATCTCTCTCAGGTTTATAAGTTCTGTAATTGATTGTCTCCGGTTTCAAAACTTCACCACTTGAATTCTCTAGAATGATTTCTGGAGAAGAAAGTGAAATCGTTATTTTATTAAAACTACTTTGTTTTCTTGGTGTTTCTTTTTTGAAAGCCATTTTTTATACTAATTCGTTAGTTACTAGTTTCTTAATCCATTGTTACATTCAGACACAAACCTCGAAGCTCGTGAAGCAATACATTAAATGATTCAGGTATTCCTGGTTCACCAATATTATCACCTTTCACAATACTTTCGTATGCTTTTGCCCGACCATTAACATCATCGGATTTCACTGTTAAAATTTCTTGAAGGATATTTGACGCACCGAATGCCTCTAATGCCCAAACTTCCATCTCTCCAAAACGCTGACCTCCAAATTGAGCTTTACCACCCAATGGTTGTTGTGTAATTAAAGAATATGGTCCTATTGACCTCGCGTGCATCTTGTCGTCTACCATGTGAGATAGTTTCAACATATATATCACTCCAACTGTTGCTGGCTGATGAAAACGTTCTCCCGTACCACCGTCAAATAAATAGGTTTTACCTGATTGAGGTACACCGGCTTTATCTGTCCATTCATTAATTTCATCCGGAGTAGCTCCATCAAAAATTGGTGTTGAGAACTTCATGCCTAATTTCTCTCCTGCCCAACCAAGAACTGTTTCATAAATTTGACCCAAGTTCATACGAGAAGGTACACCGAGTGGATTAAGTACTATGTCAACTGGCGTTCCGTCTTCTAGGAATGGCATATCTTCTTGACGAACAATATTTGCGACAATTCCTTTGTTACCATGACGCCCTGCCATTTTATCTCCAACCTTAAGCTTTCGTTTTTTAGCAACAAAAACCTTCGCTAGCTTAATGATTCCTGCTGGCAACTCGTCACCAACGGAAATATGGAATTTTCTTCTTTTATAGTTACCCAATATATCATTAGCCTTGATGTTATAATTATGAATTACACGGCTTATTAATTGGTTTACTTTTTCATCAGAAGTCCATTTCAGCGGATTCACGATTGTATAATCAAGAGAGGTTAAAGCTTTCATAGAAAACTTAGCCCCTTTTTTGATAAGCTCCTCCTTGAAGTTATTGAATACACCTGTAGATTTTTTATCACCGATAATCTTAATTAGCTTTTCGGCAAGTTTTTCTTTCAATGCAACAACATCCTTTTGGTATTCTTTGTCAATCGACTCCAATAGTGGTTTGTCTTGACTCTTCGATTTTCTATCTTTTACAGCTCTGGAGAATAACTTTTTGTCAATAACCACGCCTCTCAATGAAGGTCCGGCTTTTAAAGAAGCATCCTTCACATCTCCCGCCTTGTCACCAAATATGGCACGCAAAAGCTTTTCTTCTGGAGATGGGTCAGTTTCACCTTTCGGTGTGATTTTTCCAATTAAGATATCTCCTTCCTTGATCTCTGCACCGACACGGATACATCCATTTTCATCAAGGTCTTTTGTTGCTTCCTCACTGACATTAGGTATATCAGCTGTAAGCTCCTCCATACCTCTTTTGGTATCTCGAACCTCTAAAGAGTATTCATCAATATGGATAGAAGTGAAGACGTCATCTCTAACAACTCTCTCAGAGATAACAATGGCATCCTCAAAGTTATAACCCTTCCATGGCATGAAAGCCACTTTTAAGTTTTGACCAAGAGCAAGTTCACCTTTTTGCGTAGCATATCCCTCACAAAGAACTTGACCTTTCACAACCTTATCACCTTTAACAACGATCGGCTTAAGATTAATACAAGTACTTTGGTTGGTTTTCATAAATTTAATTAAAGAATATCTCGTGACTTCGCTTTCAAAACTCACAAGCTTATCTTCAGAATTCCAATCGTATCTGATTACAATTTCATTCGCATCAACATATTCTACAATTCCAGGACCTTCTGCATTTATAAGAACTCTCGAATCTTCAGCAACTAATTGCTCAATTCCAGTACCTACAATTGGTGAATTCGGTCTCAATAACGGAACAGCTTGACGCTGCATGTTTGAACCCATTAATGCCCTGTTCGCATCATCATGCTCCAAAAATGGAATAGAAGATGCAGCAATAGACGCAATTTGGTTTGCACCTACATCCATCAAGTGGAGTTTACTTGGTTCAACAACTGGGAAGTCTCCTTCAAATCTAGCCTTAACTACATCTGATAAGAAATTTCCTTTGTCATCAACCTTCGCATTTGCTTGTGCAATTATTTTTGCATCCTCTTCCTCTGCAGCAACATAAACTGGTTCTTTATCATATTGAACTTTACCTTTCTGAACTGAACGGTATGGCGTTTCAATAAAACCAAGCTTATTTACTTTTGCAAAAACACATAAAGAAGAAATCAAACCAATATTTGGCCCCTCCGGTGTTTCGATTGTACAAAGTCGACCGTAGTGTGTATAGTGAACATCACGAACCTCAAAACCGGCTCTTTCGCGAGATAAACCTCCTGGTCCTAATGCAGACAATCTTCTCTTATGAGTCACCTCCGATAATGGATTTGTTTGATCCATAAACTGAGACAACTGATTCGTTCCAAAGAAAGAATTGATAACTGAAGATAGTGTCTTCGCATTAATCAAGTCAATCGGAGTAAAGACTTCATTATCTCTAACATTCATTCTTTCTCTAATCGTTCTTGCCATTCTTGCAAGACCAACACCAAACTGAGAATATAATTGTTCACCAACAGTTCTAACCCTACGGTTTGATAAGTGGTCAATATCATCTACATCTGCTTTTGAATTAATGAGCTCAATCAGATATTTGATGATTTTAATCATATCATCTTTTGTAAGAACTCTTGATTGCTCTTCTTGATCTATACCCAATTTCTTATTCAATCGGAAGCGACCAACTTCACCAAGATCGTAACGCGTATCTGAAAAGAACAATTTCTCAAAAACACCTTTCGCCGTTTCATAATCGGGCGGATCTGCATTTCTTAATTGTCTGTAGATGTGTTCTACGGCTTCTTTTTGAGAGTTAGAAATATCTTTCTGTAAGGTATTGTATATAATGGTATAATCAGCCGTATTTACGTTCTCTTTGTGTAAGGTAACTGACTTGGCACCAGAATCCATAATTGCTTCTAAATGCTCTTCGCCTATGACAAGTTCACGATCAAAAATAACCTCATTTCTTTCAATAGAAACAACCTCTCCAGTATCCTCATCGACGAAATCTTCAATCCACGTTTTTAAAACACGTGCAGCGAGTTTTCTACCAACAAGTTTCTTGAGACCTGTTTTGTTCACCTTAACTTCATCTGCCAAACCAAAAATATCTAATACATCACGGTCTGTTTCATAGCCTATCGCTCTGAATAATGTAGTTACAGGTAGCTTTTTCTTTCTGTCAATGTAAGCATACATGACATTATTGATATCCGTTGCAAATTCAATCCAAGAACCCTTGAAAGGTATAATTCTTGCTGAATAAAGCTTTGTTCCATTGGCATGTCTTGATTGTCCAAAGAAAACTCCTGGTGACCTATGCAATTGCGATACAATTACTCGTTCCGCTCCATTGACAACAAAAGAACCTTTTGGTGTCATGTAAGGGATGGTCCCAAGATAAACATCTTGTACGATTGTTTCAAAATCTTCATGTTCAGGATCTGTACAATATAACTTAAGCTTCGCCTTCAGTGGAACACTGTAGGTCAAACCTCTTTCAATACATTCTGAAATAGAATATCGTGGAGGATCAATGAAGTAATCCAAAAATTCTAAAACGAATTGATTTCTTGTATCGGTTATAGGAAAGTTTTCCGCGAAAACTTTAAAAAGTCCTTCACTTTCTCGATTTTCAGGTGTCGTTTCCAACTGGAAAAACTCCCTAAATGATTTCAATTGGATCTCTAAGAAATCCGGATAATCAAATTGATTTTTGCCTGATGCAAAATTAATTCTGGTTGAATTATTTGATGTTGCCAAGGATGAATGTTTTTAGTTAATGTTTTAGTATCCAAAAATTGAATACCACTTAAAACAAGACAAGGCCCCGCAATAATGCGGTGCCTATCTTGTTAATAATTTGAGTTAATTACTTAATCTCAACTTCAGCTCCAGCTTCTTCTAAAGACTTCTTAAGTCCTTCAGCTTCATCTTTTGCTACACCTTCTTTTAATGTTGTAGGTGCGTTGTCTACTAAGTCTTTAGACTCTTTAAGACCTTTTCCAGTAAGTTCTTTTACAAGTTTAACTACTGCTAATTTGCTAGGTCCACCAGCTTTCAATACTACGTCGAATTCTGTTTTCTCTTCAGCAGCGTCTCCACCAGCTCCGCCAGCAGGTCCCGCAACTGCTACAGCAGCTGCTGCAGGTTCGATTCCATATTCGTCTTTCATGATCGTTGCTAACTCACTAACTTCTTTTACCGTTAGGTTTACTAGCGTTTCTGCAATTTGCTTTAAATCAGCCATTTTATTTTGTTTTTAAAAAGGTTTAATAATTATGCTCTTTCTTCGAGCGTTTTTAACATGCCAGCGATAGATCCGCCAGCGCTTTGTAATCCAGACAATACATTTTGTGCCGGGCTTTGTAACAAACTAATGATATCACCAAGGAGCTCCTCTTTACTTTTGAGGGTCTCTAATGATTTCAACTGCTCATCGCCAATGAAAATAGCTTCATCAATATAAGCGCCTTTCAAAATTGGTTTTGGATTCTTTTTACGGAAGTCCGTTATCAATTTAGCAGGTGCACTTGAAGATTCGGACAACATAATAGAAGTAGCTCCTTTAAGAACATCTCTCAATGTTCCAAAGTCTTTTCCTTCTACACGGTCCATTGCTTTTTCCAACAATGCATTTTTTACAACTCTCATACTAACATTAGCCTGAAAACATTTTCTTCTCAATGCATTCACGGCTTCAACCGTAAGCTCTGCTGTGTCTGTAAGATAGAATACATTTGAAGCTGTCAAATCAGCAGTCAAATCATCTATATACTTTACTTTTTCTTCTCTAGTCATTTTCTTAAGTATTATGCGTTAAGAGACTTTGCGTCTATGAGAATTCCAGGACTCATTGTAGAGGTCATATAAACACTCTTTATGTATGTCCCTTTCGCAGACGATGGTTTCATCTTAATCAACGTTTGCAGCAATTCATTTGCATTGTCGAAGATTTTATCTCCTTCAAAACTCACTTTAGCTACTGACGAGTGAACGATTCCATATTTATCAACTTTAAAGTCAATTTTTCCAGCCTTTACTTCAGTGACAGCTTTTCCTACTTCCATAGTAACTGTTCCTGTTTTAGGGTTTGGCATCAAACCTCTTGGACCTAAAATACGTCCTAGAGCTCCAACTTTACCCATAACAGAAGGCATTGTAACGATAACGTCAACATCAGTCCAACCAGACTTGATTTTGGCGATATAATCATCTAAACCATAGTAATCCGCACCAGCATCTTTTGCTTCTTGCTCCTTATCAGGAGTACAAAGCACCAATACTTTTACATCTTTACCAGTTCCATGTGGAAGCGCAACTGTACCTCTCACCATTTGATTTGCTTTTCTTGGATCAACACCTAGACGAACACAAACATCTACTGATGCATCAAATTTAGTTGTAGAAATATCTTTTACTAAATTACATGCTTCAGTCAATGAATAGGCTTTTGTTAGGTCGTGCTTTCCAAAAACCGCTTTTCTATTTTTAGTCATTTTTTTCATAACCTCAATTATTTGGAATTTGGAGCTGTTCCGCCCTTTACATTAACACCCATACTTCGTGCCGTACCTGCAACCATCATCATTGCCGAATCAACTGTAAAACAGTTTAGATCAGGAAGCTTGTCCTCAGCTATCACACGAATTTGGTCCCATGAAATGGCACCTACCTTCACACGATTCGGCTCAGACGAACCCTTCTTAATCTTGATTTGTTCCATGATTTGCACAGCTGCCGGAGGCGTTTTTAAAACAAAGTCAAACGACTTGTCACTATATACTGTGATTACAACCGGTACTACTTTCCCTGGCTTATCTTGGGTTCTTGCATTAAATTGTTTGCAAAACTCCATGATGTTAACTCCTTTCGCACCAAGAGCTGGTCCGACTGGAGGGGCTGGGTTAGCTGCACCACCTCTGATCTGTAATTTGATCAATCCTGCTACTTCTTTAGCCATATATATTAAATTGTGTAGTCAAACATGAACCTTAAACGATGGGAAGCTTTAATCATCTAGTTCACTCCTACGGGTTAATACAAATTAACTCTCCTTCTCGACTTGCATATAGCTAAGCTCAAGAAGATTTTTACGTCCGAAAATTTTAACCATCACTTTCAACTTTTTCTTGTCTTCATTGATGTCGTCAATAACACCACTAAAGTTGTTGAAAGGACCATCTATAACTTTAACAGACTCACCCACCACAAATGGAATTTTCAATTCCTCCTCTGTTTCAGCCAGTTCATCAACCTTTCCTAAGATTCGATTAACTTCTGACATTCTCATAGGCACTGGTTCTCCACCTTTCTCTGTGCCTAAAAATCCAATTACGTTTGGAATGCTTCTAATAACGTGTTTAACTTCTCCTACCAACGCAGCTTCAATTAAAACATAACCAGGCAAATAAGCACGTTCTTTATTTACTTTTTTACCATTTCGAATCTGAAATATTTTCTCAGTCGGAATAAGAACCTGATCGATATTGTCATCTAAACTTTTCATTCTTGACATCTCTATCTCCAAGTAGTGCTTTACACTCTTTTCTTTCCCACTAATCGCACGTACAACGTACCATTTTTTTGCAATTTCACTCATAGCCCGTCTTTAGAAAAAATTGTAAATGTATCCTAGGACACCATTCCACCAAAAATTTGGATCGTTACCAAAAACCTTATCCATTAAAAAAATGAAGAGTGAAAGCATTATAGAAGCAACAACTACTAGAATGGTATTATTCTGAAGCTCTTGCCACGTTGGCCACGTAACATTGTGTACCAACTCGCTGTATGTTTCCTGTATGTAACTAACCAATTTCATTTTTCAAATTTCTATTAATTCAGCACGGGCGGTAGGATTCGAACCCACGACCAATGGTTTTGGAGACCACTACTCTACCAACTGAGCTACACCCGTTTAAAAAGGGGAACAAAAAGCTCCCCCTATTTTAAACTTATTTTCGTAAACCTTACGAAACAATCTCAGTAACCTGACCAGCACCTACAGTTCTACCACCCTCACGGATTGCAAAACGAAGTCCTTTATCCATAGCTACAGGAACAATCAATTTAACATCGATTGATACATTGTCTCCAGGCATTACCATTTCACGACCATCAGTTAAGAAGATTTCTCCTGTAACATCTGTTGTTCTGAAATAGAATTGTGGTCTATATTTGTTATGGAAAGGAGTGTGACGTCCACCCTCTTCTTTCTTCAATACATATATCTCTGCCTTGAATTCATGATGTGGTTTTGTAGAACCTGGCTTACAAATAACCATACCTCTTTTGATTTGAGCTTTTTCAATACCTCTCAAAAGGATACCAACGT
>JAKMFD010000005.1 GCA_022425625.1 Crocinitomicaceae bacterium
TCTCTAATATCTCTGCCATAGAATCGCGTGCGTGAATCACTATAGGAAGACCTAACTTTTTTGCCCAATTAATCTGAATACGAAACGCCTCCTTTTGTGCTTCCATATATGAACGATCCCAATATAGGTCAATCCCTATTTCTCCTACAGCAATATATTTTCTTGTACCTTGAAATAATTCATTTTCGACAAGTAGGAGCTTCTTATTCAAATCCTCATTAACACTACAAGGATGCAATCCCATCATTGGTAGGCAATTTTTTTCAGCATCCGAAAGTGAATGAAGTGCATTAATCGATTTTTCATCAATATTGGGTAATAAAATGAATTCAACTCCTTCCGCTTTTGCGCGTAACAATGCCTCAGGTCTATCCCCGTTAAATTGCTCGCTGTACATATGAGAATGTGTATCAATCATTAGAATAAGGATAAGCTTAACCCCATTTGTATGGGCTGCATGTTTACACTTCCAGTTTCGGAAAATAAATTTAATGGTTGATAAGCAAAAAATATAGACCAATTTCTGAGGCCAAGTCTAATATACGGGGCAATATAAAACCAATTATGCTCCTCTTTTAATTTTATCTCAGAATATTTTATCTCTTGTTCAATTGTTCTAAAGCTACTAATATTCATTATTGGTTGAATACCTATACGTAAACCGAGAGTGATTTTTTTATGCTTCCAACCCTTAGATCGAAGTCTCAGTTCTAATGGTATATAAAATTGATGAATTGTTAGGAAAGAGGACAAAATACTATCGTTCGGTGGCGGAATCGCGGCTTGAACAGCACTAAAAGGTGTTACATAAAAAACTCGAGGTGTCCGGTGATTAAGGTAGGTATAACCCAGACCAATACCGAAACCAATATTTTCTGTACGCTTCAATTGTATATCCTTATAAAGGCTTGCTCCAAAGCCTATTGACCTCCAGTCATTTTCAAAAGGCCCATTATCCCCAAGCCAATCATTATAGGTTAAGTCAAGTATTAATCGATCATACTTTCTTCTGTCTATGTCCTTAAATGGCCTCAAACCACTGAAATACCAAAATAGCCCCGGTCTTTCTTGTGTTTGAACTTTACTTTGTGCGGAGCATAACGAGGGAATACACAGCAAAATAAAAATGACAAAGATTTTCATTCTTTAGCCCGTATTGATTGCTCCCATCTCCATGCATCACGAACAGCATCATTAATTGATCTCTTAGCTTGCCAACCCAAAAGTGCTTCTGCATAATCTACATTTGCATAAATCTCAATGACATCCCCAGGCCTATTAGGAGCAAATTCATAATTCAGCGCCATATTATTAACTTTTTCAAAAGCATGAACGACTTCTAAAACACTTGATCCTTTCCCTGTTCCTATATTAACGACCTCATGGCATCCTGATTGCTGCTTCAAAAGAAATTCAAGTGCCTTAACATGAGCCTCCGCAAGATCAACAACGTGAATATAATCTCTAACACAAGTTCCATCAACCGTTGGGTAGTCTGCACCAAATATCTTAAGTTTTTCATGAATCCCGGCGGCCGTTTGAGTGATAAAAGGAAGAAGATTATTAGGTTTTCCTATAGGCAGCTCACCAATTAATGCGGACTCATGTGCACCAATAGGATTGAAATACCTCAAACTCATTAAACGTAATTGATTGTTTGAATGAAATAAATCTTCAATAATTTGTTCGCCAAGCCACTTTGTAAAACCATATGGCGATGTGGGAATTGTTTTCGCTGTTTGTTCAGAAACCTCTTTTTGACCCTTAGGCTCACCATAAACTGTGCACGACGAAGAAAAGACAAAGGGTATGTTTTGTTCTTCTGAGGCTGCTTTTAAAATCGAAACCAATCCTTCAACATTGTTTTGATAATATAGAAGTGGCTTTTCCACTGACTCTCCTACCGCTTTATTTGCTGCAAAATGTATGATCCCACAAACAGCTTCCTTTCTCAGATAAGATTGGATAAGCGCTGTATTAGAAACATCACCTTTAAGAAGTTCAATATCGCGACCAATAATCCCCCGAAGTCCCTTTAGAACAGATTCGTCCGAATTTCTAAAGTCATCAAGAATTACGGGTTTGTAACCAGCTTTACTCAATTCTACAATGGTGTGGGAACCAATGTAACCCGCTCCTCCTGTAACTAAAACTTTCTTGGACATACTCAAAGGTATAGAAATTCAACTATTTTTAGGGTGTGAAAGATGAGGATTTTAATTTCCGATCAAGGCTTCCTGAAAGACCGAAAAAAAGAACACTTTTGAAGCTCGTATTCTATGCTATTGTTTCAATCGGGTTGGTTTTTTATCTTTATACAATTATCTAAAATTAAATCGAAGTAATATGCATGCGCTGCTTTTATCGATACTGCTTCCATTGTTCTCCTCGCAATCTGACCTTACCATAAAAGTAAACGGGTGCAGAACGCAAAAAGGCCAATTATATATCGCATTATATGATAAAAAAGAGGTGTTTCCTGTTTTTGGAAAGCAGCTGAGAGGAGAAGTTGTGCCGCTGTCAAAGGGACAACAATTCACTTTTAAAAATTTAAAGCACAAAGTATATGCAATAGCTGTATTTCACGATTTAAATAGTAACGGTATTCTTGACAAGAATCCTTTTGGTATCCCGACAGAACCTTATGGGTTTTCGAACAATGCAAGAAACACTTTCAGTGCACCAAGTTTTGGACAAGCTTCATTTACCCATTCCAAAGATCGCACGATTTATATAACGGTTAAATAAATTATTCGAATTCAATGAGTAGCTGTCCTTTATCGACAACTTCTTCTTTTTTAATGGCTACACTTTTTACAATACCTTCCCCATCTGATTTAAGAATGTTTTCCATTTTCATTGCCTCTAATGATAGGATTGGGTCGCCTACCTTTACATGATCCCCGGCCTTTACCTGAACACTTAATATTCTACCTGGCATTGGTGATTCGAGCTCTTTTAATTGCTTAACCTTAACCTTGTCAAGACCCAGTTTTGCAATGAGCGCATCTAATTCAAACTTTTTTTGAATTTCAAATACTCGATGGTTAAGTTTTAAAGTAAGTTTTTTATTTTCAATATCTCTTTTGACGATTTCTCCTTTAAAGGATTGCCCTTTATAGATGAGTTCAAAGAAATCTCTACTTTTCCATAAAATATCAGCTCCTGAGCGAGATTCAATTTCTAAACCGTCTACAATAAATTTTTTCTCTTCAGCCATTACGCACAAATATAAGGTTTCTCCTTATTTTTTTTCAAGATGAATTTTAAGATCATGCTCGGTTTCTATTGTCTCTATTTGCATTTCTTCTAAATGACTTTTAAAAACAATTGAAGCGGCCAATACCTCATCGGAAATATAACTTTTATTTTTCTCGATTGCACTTTGAATGATATCACTAGTTTCAATTGTTAAGTGAATTCGATCTGTTACTTCTAAGCCTTTATCTTTTCGTAAGTTTTGTACCCTATTTACAAGCTCACGAGCAATGCCCTCTGATTTTAAATTGGGAGAAATGGAAATATCCAACGCGACAGTTAAACCGTCTTCATTTGCCACCATCCAACCTGGAATGTCTTGCGTATGAATCACAAAATCGTTTAAGTCAAGATGAATCTGTTCTCCATTTATTGATCCGGTCCAACCAGCATTGGTCTCTACATTGGAGATGTCAGCAGCTGTCCAACCCAAAATAGTTTGGGCAATTGCTTTCATTTGTTTACCAAATTTAGGACCTATCGTTTTAAAGTTAGGTTTTATACTTTTTACTAAAATATCATTGTCCTCTGAAATCATCTCAAGTTCCTTTACGTTGACTTCAGACAAAATCAAATCTTTAACATGCGATAAGTTTGCTGCTGTTTCCTCACTAAGTACAGGGATCATTATTTTCTGTAATGGCTGTCTAACTCGAATTCTTTCCTTCTTTCTCAAACCAAGAACTAACGAGCACACGCGTTGTGCCAAATCCATTTGAGTCTCAAGCTTTTGATTGATTGTATTTTGGTTAGGAATTGGGAAATTCTCTAAATGCACCGATCTTAACCCCCCCTGAGTTTTCCCTTTTTTCAAATCCAAATACAATCGATCCATAAAAAATGGGGCAATTGGCGCTGCAATGATTGAAATGGTTTCTAAACATTTATAAAGGGTTTGATATGCAGCAATTTTATCTTTAGGGTCGTCATTTTTCCAAAAACGCCTTCTACACAAGCGTACGTACCAATTTGAAAGCTGTTCAGTTACAAATTCTTGAATCGCTCTTCCCGCTTTTGTAGGTTCGTACTCGCTATAACTCTCATCAACCATTTGAACCAAAGAGTGCAGTTTTGATAGCACCCACCTATCAATTTCAGGACGTTCCTCAATGGCTATTTGCTGCTGCAGATGATCAAATTCATCAACATTCGCATAGAGTGAGAAAAAGGAATAGGTATTGTATAGTGTACCGAAAAACTTCCTTTGCACCTCGACAATACCATCTACATCAAATTTTAAATTATCCCATGGTTGTGCATTTGTAATCATATACCACCTTGTAGCATCTGGTCCAAATTTATTTAAGGTCTCAAATGGGTCTACGCCATTGCCTAAGCGCTTTGACATTTTTTGACCATTCTTGTCCAAAACAAGGCCATTTGAAACTACATTTTTATAAGCAACCTTTCCAAAAACCATTGAAGAAATAGCGTGCAGAGTATAAAACCAGCCTCTAGTTTGATCAACTCCCTCTGCAATGAAATCAGCAGGGTAAGACGTATTCTCGTCGATCATTTGCTTATTCTCAAATGGATAATGCCACTGCGCATATGGCATAGAACCAGAATCAAACCAAACGTCCATGAGGTCGGCCTCTCGATGCATAGGAAGACCGGAATCAGAGACGAGAACAATTGCATCCACAATATGCTTATGTAAATCGATTTTATGATAATTCTCATCAGACATGTCACCCGGAATAAATTCACTCAATGGATTTTCAGTCATAAAACCAGCCTTAACCGATTTTTCACATTCTTTTTGCAAATCTTCAACAGACTGCATACATTTTTGCTCCAATCCGTCTTCTGTTCTCCAAATAGGAATTGGAATTCCCCAATATCTTGATCGAGAAAGGTTCCAATCGTTCGCATTTTCAAGCCATTTTCCAAAACGCCCCGTTCCTGTTGATTTTGGTTTCCAATTAATCGTTTCGTTTAAAGCAACCATTTTTTCTTTGTAATCTGTTACTTTAATAAACCACGAGTCCAATGGATAATATAAAATCGGTTTATCAGTTCTCCAACAATGCGGGTAGCTATGTTCGTATTTCTCTACTTTAAACGCCTTATTTTCTTCTTTTAATTTAACGGAAATAAGCACATCAACAGATTTCTCAGGCGCTTCACCATCGTTGTAATATTGGTTTTTAACATACATTCCAGCAAAATCAGAAACCTCTTCGCGAAAGCGGCCTTGAAGATCTACTAAAGGCACTAAATTATCGTATTCATCCTTTACGAGCATCGGCGGAACCCCTGCATCCTTTGCAACCTTTGCATCATCAGCACCAAATGTTGGAGCTGTATGAACGATTCCTGTTCCATCTTCGGTAGTTACAAAGTCTCCCGAGATCACTTTAAAGGCGTTTTCTGGATTTTCTGCAGGTAAACAATAGTTCAATAACTGCTCATATCTCAATCCTAATAGATCCTTTCCTAAGCACGAGCTCCCCACGTAGAATGGTATCTTTTTTGCACCTTTTTCATATGATTCCAATTCAGCTGTTGAGTCTACTGAGAAATAACCCTTAGAAAATTGATATCCTACCAAATTCTTAGCAAGGACAACATTCATTTTCTGATGTGTATATTGATTGAAGGTTGTGACACAAACATATTCAATTTTATCACCTACAGTCAATGCTGTATTGGACGGCAAGGTCCATGGCGTTGTTGTCCAAGCGAGCAAGAATATTGCCCCTTCAACTTCGAAAGGCGCTAATTCAGGCTTGCACAACTTAAATTGAGCAACCGCTGATGTATCTTTTACATCTTGGTAACAACCAGGTTGATTGATCTCATGAGAAGACAATCCAGTGCCTGCTTTAGGTGAGTATGGCTGAATTGTATATCCTTTATATAAAAGATTCTTTTTGTACAGCTCAGAAATTAACCACCATACGGATTCCATGTATTTAGACTCATAGGTAACATAGGGAGCTTCCATATCAACCCAATAACCCATTTTTTTGGTTAGGTCATTCCAAACATCAGTATATTTCATGACGGCCTTTTTACAGGCGTCGTTATATTCATCTACAGAGATTTTTTTACCTATATCTTCTTTTGTTATTCCAAGCTCCTTCTCTACACCTAATTCAACTGGTAAGCCATGCGTATCCCATCCTGCTTTTCTTTTAACTTGAAAGCCCTTCAGTGTTTTAAAACGACAAAAAATATCTTTTATCGAGCGGCCCATAACATGATGTATGCCAGGCATACCATTTGCTGAAGGTGGCCCCTCAAAAAACACAAATGGTTTTTGGTCATCGCGAGTGCTTATAGATGCTTCAAAGATTGAATTTTCTTCCCAAAGCTCCTGAATTTCTTCAGCGATTTTAGGTAGGTTCAGGCCTTTATACTCAGGATATTTATTATTCATTTTCATTGCATTAAAGAAGGTTGTAAAATTAGGAAGATTAAAGCAAATTCAATAATCATAGCAGCCTTATTTATATTTCATGAAAAAAGGGCACCAATGGCGCCCTTAATCTTTTATAGTTATGTTAAAAAATGAACGAAAAGACTATAGCTTCTTAGCAGCCTTTTTCGCCATTTTTTTAATCTTTTTAGCGAGATCAGAAACTAACTTTTCTGATGCACTCTCGCACAATGGAAGCAATTTCTCAGGCTTCATGATCGGAATACCTGCTACGATACCTACAGACTTTTTAGAAGTGCCATACTCGTTAATAGTAAATACGCGTTTCCCTTCTTTATTCCACAGTTTTATTCGAACAAATGCTCGAACACCTGCGGTAAAAGGAACTGCTTTTTTAACAAAGTCATATCCCATAGAAACAAACATTACACCGTCCGCGTCGTTGAACATTTTCACCATCTGCATCTGGTTACTTTTCTCCCCCTTAAATAAAGATTCAACAAGTGGTTTGTAGCCATCAGCAGTGAGATATCTTTGAAATAACTTATTTCTATCGGCATCCTGATCTTCATTAAAACGTCCCTCATAAGCTACATATTCTGGACGCGTCACAACTGCTTCTTTATCCATAAGTTCAAAAGGAAAGCTCTGAGCGTATTCCTCTGTAAATGTCTTATAAAAATTATCCAAAACTGGTTGTAAATTAAAATTTGGGTCATCAGATAATGACGCAATAGCAGCGACCAAACCTACACTTCCTCCGAGTTCTTCAAAACCAATATGTTTCGAAACCCAAAAAGTTGTCAAAGCCACCTTTTTTTGAGCTATAGCCGTTGTATTTGTAAATAAAAGTGCTGTAAAAGCAAGTAAAAATAATTTTTTCATAATTTAAGTTTTTGTTTGATAATGGTAAATGTACGAAACAAAAAATGAACAAATAATTTAAGAACTATGAATAGGAGAACATGGATTAAGCTCGGCGGAATGGGGGTAACTTCCTTTTTACTACCAACTCAAAGTGTTGATTTCCTTTTCTCAAAAAAGACAATTCCTACCAAATTAAGTGCACAGGCTTTTGGTAAAGACTTTTTGTGGGGTGCCGCATGTGCCGCCTATCAGGTAGAGGGAGCTTGGAATAAAGATGGTAAAGGGCCTTCTATATGGGACGAATTTACACACAAGAAAAATAAGATTCATAAAGGAGAAAATGGTGACGTCGCAACTGAATTTTACAAGAATTATAAAGCGGATATTGCATTATTAAAAGAAATGAATTTTGGCGTATTTCGATTTTCTATTTCATGGTCTAGAATCTTCCCCTCGGGCACTGGTAAAATCAATCAAAAAGGAGTTGAATTCTATCATAAAGTGATCGATGAGTGTATCAATAATGACATTGAACCATGGATTACCCTGTACCATTGGGACCTCCCACAAGCACTTCAACAGGAAGGGGGTTGGGCGAATAGAAAAATTATTAGTTGGTTCAATGAATACGTCGCTTTCTGCACAAAAACATTTGGGTCAAAAGTAAAAAACTGGATGGTCATGAACGAACCAGCGGCATTTGTTGGTTTAGGTTATATGCTTGGTTATCATGCTCCAGGTATAAAAAACCCATTTAAATTTTTAAAAGCAACACATCATGTCTGTATAGCTATGGCTGATGGCGGGAGGATAATTCGGCAGAATGTCGCCGATGCAAACGTTGGTAGTACCTTTAGTTGTTCCCACATTGAGCCCTATACAGACGATCCGATTTTAAGTTACAAAGATGTTGCTGCTGCTAAACGTATGGATGCCTTGTTGAATAGGCTTTACATTGAACCATCATTAGGTATGGGGTATCCAATAGATTCACTTCCGGCATTAAAAAGAATAGAACGTTATTATGAGCCTGGAGATGAAGAGCGCTTAAAATTCAACTTTGACTTTATCGGGTTACAAAATTATTTCAGAGTTGTAGCGCGTAAAAGTATGTTTGTTCCCTTTTTAAAAGCCAAACAAATTTCGGCTGAAGAACGGAATGTGCCAATGAATGAAATGAAATTTGAGGTATATCCAGAAGGTATTTATAAAGTAATAAAGCAATTTTCAAAATATGACATAAAAAATATTATCATAACTGAAAACGGTGTTTGTTATGAAGATGTTCTTTTAGGAAATCGTATTCACGATTCAAAAAGAATTGAATTTTTTGAAACATATCTCGAACAAGTGCTTAAAGCTAAAAATGAAGGAGCACCAGTAAACGGTTACTTTGTTTGGAGTCTCACAGATAATTTTGAATGGAGCGAAGGATACGAACCAAGGTTTGGCTTGATTCATGTAGATTTCAGAACACAAAAGAGAACCATAAAAGATTCAGGATATTGGTTTAAAGACTTCTTGCGCATTGAATAACCAAAGTAAAGGCACAATAAAATTGTATAGATTTTAAACCTTTTCGTCTAAATTGAATCTAAGTATTATAATATGACGAATAGAGATAAAAATTGGCTAGATATAATAAAGGCTGGTGGTAGTAGCGGGCAAAAAGCATTCCAAGAACTATCTATTTTCTATGGGCCCAAGTTATATTCACAAATTCTAAAAATCACAAAAGACCCTGCTTTATCAAAAGATGTATTACAAGAAGTATTTATAAAAACATGGTTGCACTTACCTAAATTCGAAGGAAGGTCATCATTATACTCTTGGTTATACAGAATCACTCACAACGAGACTTTAAGTATGCTTAGAAATGAAAAAAGAAGAGCTCATTTGTCGTTAAGCCAAGAGGTGATTGAGATTATTCCTGGGCACAGCAGTCTGGACGGTCGGTCTGCCGATGAGATCCTATCGTTACTTAATGCAGCTGTTGAATCATTACCCCATAAACAAGCAGCAGTTTTTGAACTTAAATATTTCCAGCAATACACTTTTAAAGAAATTGAAAAAATAACAGGCACTTCACAAGGCGCTTTAAAAGCAAGCTATCATATTGCCAAAGGTAAGATAACCTCTTTTTTACATTTAAAATTAAACCATTCTCTTCGAGAAACATCTAAACTATGATATGAGCACGGATAAAGACATTTTAAAACATATTAAACCTGTAGAGCCCAAAATACCTTCGGATGATTTTTTTTCTTCTTTAGCAGCTAAAGCGACAAAAAAAGAACAAAAGCAAAACGAGGATAAGTCAACAATAAATAGAATTATTCTTTACTACAGCTCTGCAATTGCCGCAATTTTAATTATTGGAATGATTGTTTTTCAACAGTTTAACATGCCAGAAAAAGACATCAACACAAAAACTCTAAGTCTGGCAAATATTAGTACTTCGGAGATCATTGAATACGTTGAACAGCATCTAGAAAACTATACAACTGAAGAAATCATAGATTTAGCCAGTATTGTATTAGAAGAAGAAATTGATCTCATTTCTGACGAGAACTTTTTACCAGAAAATATACAATTCACAGATATAGAAAGCTACATCAGTGAGGAAGAAATAGAATTATTTGAAGACTATGACCTATATGAATTTGACGAAAACGAATTATTAATTTTTTAAACCCTTTTAACATGAAAAACCTATTAATTGTATGTTTGATTTTGAGTAGCTTTTCGCTATTTGCTCAAGAAAAAGAAAGTAAAGATGAAAAAAAACAGCGTATTGAAGCCGCAAAAGTTAGCTTTATCACCAAAAAGCTAGAATTAACCCCAGAGGAATCAAAAGAATTTTGGCCCGTGGTAAATGAGATGGAAGCAGAAATAAAGTCCTCCAGAAAATCCCTAAAAGAACAATTTAAAAAAATGAAACAAGAGGATGCGAAAATTGATGAAAAAACATACCAAAAACTCATTGAAGATATGCACGAGCAACAAATTTCTATACTTGAAATCAAAAATGAATACGCTCAAAAAATCGCTTCGATTATAGGTTATGAAAAAACATTCAAATTTGCACATCACGTTCAAAGAGAATTTAAAAAGCAGCTCATAAACCGAATGAAGAAAGGCCAAGAGAACGATTCAAATAAAAACTAATGGCTATAAAAGATGGTAATAAAACCGGGGAAAAATTTTCCGGTTTTTTTGTGCCTAAAATTCTGCGTTATCGGGTGTTCTTGGAAATGGAATAACATCACGTATATTCGACATCCCAGTTAGGAACATAATTAATCGTTCAAAGCCCATACCAAAACCTGCATGAGGAACGGATCCAAATTTCCGTGTGTCCATGTACCACCAAAGCTCGTCCTCTTCTATTTCAAAATCTTTACATTTGGCTTGTAAAATCTCCAAGCGTTCTTCTCGCTGTGATCCCCCAACGATTTCGCCTACTCCAGGGAATAACACATCCATTGCCGCAACGGTCTTTCCATCGTCATTTTGACGCATGTAAAACGCCTTAATATCGGCAGGATAATCACTCAATATTACAGGACATTTGAATTCTTTTTCGACCAAATACCGTTCATGTTCGCTTTGTAAATCAATACCCCACTCCACTGGAAATTGAAATTTCTTCTTCTTATAGGCTTTGGATTTCTGCAATACTTCAATAGCCTCCGTATAGGTCAAGCGTTTAAATTGATTATTTACAACAAATTCTATACTTTCTCGAAGGCCTAAATGACTTCTTTCATTTTGTGGCTTTTGGCTCTGTTCTTGACCATATCTTTTATCAAGAAAATTCAAATCTTCTTCACAATTTTTCAGAATATACTGGCAAACGAATTGCAAAAACTCCTCTGTTAAATCCATATTATCAGAAAGGTCGTTAAACGCTACCTCAGGCTCAATCATCCAAAATTCAGCTAGATGTCTAGAGGTATTTGAATTTTCTGCTCTGAAAGTAGGGCCAAAGGTATATACCTGACCCAATCCTAAGGCAGCAAGCTCAGCCTCTAGCTGCCCAGAAACAGTAAGGTTCACTTGTTTTCCAAAGAAATCTTTTCCAAAATCAATATTTCCATCCTCATCTAGTGGAGGGTTTTTTGGGTCAAGTGTACTTACTCGAAACATCTCACCAGCACCTTCTGCATCAGACCCAGTTAGGATAGGAGTGTGAATATAATTGAACCCCCGTTCATTAAAAAATTGATGAATAGCAAAAGAAGCAGCATGCCTTATTCTAAATATTGCACCGAATGTATTGGTTCTAAAACGCAAATGGGCCTGCTCTCTTAGTAAATCTAAACTATGTTTTTTGGGTTGTAATATGGTTTTCTGAATAGCATCAGGATCGGCAGCGCCAATTATTTCAAAAGCTTCTACCTGAAGCTCAACCGCTTGACCAGCTCCTTGAGATTCGATAAGTATGCCTTTCAAACTTATTGCAGCACCTGTGCTTATAGCCTTTAATTGTTCTTCGTCAAAGTTATCATAATCAATAACACCTTGAATGTTCGCCATACATGAGCCATCATTAAGCTGCACAAAACGCTTACTACGAAATGCTCTAACCCAACCTTTCACCTCTATTTTCTGTCCTAAAAAAGTTGCTCCATTTTTGAGCAATTCAGAAATTTTAATTCTCGCCATAGCACAAAATTAAAGGTTTTTTCTATGATTCTTAATGCAAATTGCATCGCAATTCAAAAGAAATGATTCCTGACGATTTGTAGCAATTTAATTTATACTTTTAAAAACATGAATTTTCAAATAGACAAAAAACTGCAAGAGGTGATTGATTGCAGCTGGTTTACAATTGATGAAGGTACCTTTGCTTACACCAAAGTAAGAGAAATTAAAAATGTAAAAAACCACTTGATTATTACTCAAGATAGCGATGAAACAACAGTGGTAACAGACATTAAAAACTTAAAAGATCTTGGCGATTATGAACGAAATGCGGAGAACTGGAAATTAATAAATATTCGGTGTGGAAACCCCTTTTATTGTGTTGGGTTTTTGGCCGCAATTTCATCTCAAACAGCGCTAAATGGTCTAGATATCACCATGACCTCAACCTATACAAATGACTATGTCATGTGTAAAGAAGAGGAACTTGAACAATGTACCAACCTATTGATTTCATTGGGATTTTCGCATAAAAGCGTAAGGGGTTAATCTTGCTTTTTTATCAAACAAATATTTAGAATTTGGAATATCTCGTATTATTTTAACATCTTCGTAAAAAACTGATTTATGACCGACGCTCAAGTTCACCTTATGACCAACCATCTTCCTCTGATTTTACCCATCATAGGTGTATTAGTTCTTATTATTGCACTTATAATTCAATCGAATGTTTCAAGGAGAATTGGCTATTTCCTCATTGCTTTAGGCGGTCTTTATACCATTCCAGCATTTTTTTCTGGAGAAGGTGCAGAACATATTGTTGAAGAACTGGGCCGCAGTCACGACCTGATCCATGAACATGAAGAAATAGCTGAAACTTTTGCGTATTTATCTTATTTACTTTCGGTACTTGCGCTCATTGCGCTGTACATGAGTTGGAAAAAGAAAACTATGGAGCGCATATTAATGCCTATTGTGCTTATTGTTGCATTAGCACTTTCATACTTGGCCTTTGAAACAGGAAGAAGTGGCGGTAAAATTAGTCATCCCGAAGTACTTAAAGATTAGTAGAGTGCGCACAGATACTTCTGAACAAAAGCTACATTAGACTAGATTGTCGCTTTTGTCTTTTCATTAATGTCATCATATTTATTACATCAATTCTAATACTATTTAATTGTGCCTTATATTTTTTTCTTTCTGCATGAAGCCTTTTCATAAGCTCCTTGTTTTTAGATGTCCCTTTTGATAATTGTTCTGCATATTTGAGCTCCATTTCTGACCATAAGTAAAAAAGATGCTCAGATTTTTCACTCAGCTTTTCCGCCTTATTTTGATACATCATTTTTAACTTATCACTTGATGTTTTGAACATTTCAAAAAGCTGAAACTTTAAGTTATTCAATTTATTCTGTTCGATAACATGTTGCTTAACTTGCTTTAAGTCATAAGTTATACCGACAAAAGAAAGCCCTTTAATAATCCATTTACTTGGGTCATATGCAAACCACTTCACTCCATTCCGGTAATCCCACTGAAATTTATGGTGGTAATTATGATAGCCTTCACCAAATGTAAACCAAGATACGAACCATGAATCTCGGGCTGTAGAATTAATATCATAAGTCTGGCGACCAAAATAATGACACATAGAATTGATAAAAAAGGTAGCATGATGCACAATTGAAAGTCTCAAGAATCCCGCCCATAGTAATGCACCCATTGGTCTACCATAAATAAACCCGATGGCCATTGGAATAATGAAGCCCCCGATAATCCCAATTGTAAAATAATGTTTATTCTGAAATTTTATAGCGCTCTTGCTTCTAAGGTCTTTCACACCACGAACCCTGTTATTTTCATCATGGCCATTCTTAACAATCCACCCAATGTGCGCGTGCCAAAACCCCTCCGTAATTGAATACGGATCTTCTTTAGTCTCGGCTTTTGTATGGTGGATTCTATGATCAGAACACCACTTTAAAATTGTATTCTCAAGTGCCATTGAACCAAAAATCATTAGCCCCCATTCTACGAATGAATTGGTTTTATAGGCTTTGTGCGCAAACAAACGATGATAACCCATCGTGATGCCCATGCCTGAAAGGAACCACAATATAAAAAGCATGATTGGCTCTTGCCATACAATACCTTGATAATAAACATAAATGCCAGTGCCAAAAACACCTATCACTGGGATTAAAGTTAAAGCAACAATCATATTCCAATTATAGGTCCCTTTTTGGTCCTGTTCTATACGCTTTTCTTCGTTCATTTTTTGTTTATTTTGTCATTAACTTATTTCCCATTTAGGGCTGACATTGTCATGTTTAATCCAATGGTGACAAAGGAAAAAACAAATTTTGTTGCTTGAGTAATACGTTCCGAAAGGTCATTTTGTTCTTCTAAAGACCAAGGGCCAAGTACAAAATCTGCTTGCTTTCCTCGAGCATAATCGCTACCTATTCCAAATCTAAGCCTACAGTAATTAACTGTTTTCAGCACAGCCTCTATATCCTTTAGACCATTATGCCCACCTGCTGAGCCTTTTCCTTTTAAACGCAATGTGCCAAATGGCAGTGCTAAGTCATCACTAATTACAAGTAAATTAGACATTGGTATTTTTTCTTTCTGTAACCAAAAATGAACTGCTTTTCCTGAAAGATTCATAAACGTATTTGGTTTTATTAAGACCAGCTTACGACCTTTAAATTTTATTTCTGCCCGATCTGCATAACGCTCTGTTTCAAAGGAAGACTCTGAATCTTTAATTAGCGCATCAAGAACATCAAAGCCAATGTTGTGACGTGTATCGGCATACTTACTACCGGGATTTCCAAGACCTACTATTAAATATTTCATATTACCATTGTGGGCAGGCATCACATGCGTTAATCGGTTTTAAATAAAATAGCCATCCAAAGACCACATGAGCCTCTAGGTATCCAAAATTTTGACTTGCAACAGAGTTATAGTCTTCTGGCCTCGTCCGAACATTATTTTGAAGCATAAACCCCGATCCTATACCGGGCTGGATATAAAAATGTCTGAAAAACTCTAATCGCGCATCCGCATGTAACGAAATTGCCATACCGGATAAAGAGAAGGTTTCTATAGACTTTCTTCCTGCAAATGTAAAATCATTTACAGATGCAATTGCGCCTACACCTGCGCCAAATAAACTTGAAAAAGCAAACCATGCCGAATTTCTTTGTCTATACCACTGATCAATACGTGAGACTTCAGCCCGAATATAATTTAATCCATTACTGTTTTCATAGTGGAAAGTAGCTTCTTGTGTAAGAACGGGTTCATTTATGTATGTTCCAGACCAATTTGTCTCAAGATCAACGCCTGGATTGATTGTTCCAGATAACTGATAAGGTACATTGTCTTTTAAGACATACTTCATGTGATCAAACCCCAAGGAAATTGCCCAATTTCTTTTTATCATGTATCCTATGCGCAAATTGTACTGGGGAACGGTTATTTTGTTTGGCTTAAAATAATTCTCAAAACTAAATGGCTCTTGACGATCAGTAGCTTGACAATCTTGAAGTGTAAAGTCATAGCCCGTTCCAGTAAAATTAATGTCACTTTTTGTATAAAAGTCTCGGTTGTATCCCCAATGCAAAAATATAGCGCCAGCATTATAAGACTTTTTAGGTTTTGGTTTGTTTCGTCTTTGACCAAAGCTTATAAAGCTCAATAAAATGAGGGCCGTTGATATAAATAATGTTTTCATCTAGTTAGCATTTTTATCCATTTATCTTGAGATAAGATTTCCTCTAATTTGAAATGGCTTCTTTTCGTTTTGTCATACCACTCGCAAAGACCTACATCTTTAGCAAAAGCATAATACATTGTAAGCTGCTGAAGCTGTTCTTGCTCCGTGTAGGGATTGATTAAGGTGTAACTTGCCTCTTCTTTGATTAGAATACTCTCTGTCTGTTTTGATAATACTTCTAAAGAAAGTGTTTCTTCAAGAACTCTATCTTTCTCCATAAGTAACACCGTAGAGTCAATAAAACCTGAGAACTTAGAGGCAAAAGACACTTTTTCTCCCGTTTTATTTGGAAGTAACGCATCCTTGTAAAGTGTTGCTTTTTCATTTTCTCCTAAACCATTGACAACCATATGGTCGATAACATTAAGAGCGTTTAGGTTAAAATTTAATGCCTCCGTTAATCTACCCTCTGCAGCATATCGTTCGACAACGATGTGTTTTCCACGAGAATCTTCCACTCCGTATACTCTATGAAATTGTTCAGCCAATCCATGAGTAACATCACGATATCTATAGATCACAGCAGTCGTATCGTATTTGTAAAAATAGGAAGCATATGGGTGATTTGATTCCACCTTGGATTCATTATTAATGGTAGATTCTGAGGTACATGAAGCACAGAGAATGAACAAAAAATAAATCCAACGCATTATTTAGACATTTTTAAAAATGAAATCTCATTTTCAGTAAGATGCCGGAACATTCCTCGAGGGAGATCCTTCTTTGTTAAACCTGAAAAACGAACACGATCAAGTTTTACAACAGCCATTCCCATAGACTCAAACATCCTATGAATAACTTGTTTTTTACCCGAACTTATTTCTATACCTACCTCTCTCGAGGTTCCGTCCTCTACATGGGAGGCATGTATAACGTTTGTCTTCCCGTCTTCAAGATCTACACCTTCTATTAACTTTTTCAAGTGTCCTTTTGTCACGGGCTTATTTAACTCCACATGATAGAGCTTCTTAGACTGGAATCGAGGATGATTTAATTTTTTGGACAGATCAGAATCATTTGTGAAAAGCAATAATCCCGTAGCATCCTTATCCAACTTATCAACTGGGAACAATAACTCCTTACAAGCTTTTTGAACTAGTTTTACTGCAGTCTTTCTTCCTTTTGATTCTCCCAATGTGGAATAAAATCCCTTTGGTTTGTTCAGCAGAACATAGCGTTTATTATAGGATTTAATCGTCTCGCCATCATATTTTACATCGTCATCAGGCTTTACTTTATATCCAAGCTCAGTGATCACTTTGTTATTTACCATAACAACCCCCGCAGCAATTAAAACATCAGCCTCTCGTCTAGAACAAATGCCAGCGTTTGAAATAAACTTATTTAACCTAACCTCATCGCTAAATGATGGTAAAGGATCTCCTTTTTTATGCTTTTGTTTGTATTCAATGTACTTGCGCTTGTCGCGCTTAGAAACATTTTTTTCAGGCTTTTGATTTTTCTTATCTCTACGCATTATCGGTGTTTTGAAAGCCTATTTTTCGCTATCAACCTACAAAGATAGGTAATTTCAGT
>JAKMFD010000012.1 GCA_022425625.1 Crocinitomicaceae bacterium
TTTCTAAAGACTGAAATCTCTTGTGGTAGATATCCAATACCCATTTGTGCTCGCTTATACATTGGTAGCTTTGTGATTTCAACTTCATCAAGATATACTTCACCAGAGTCTGGACGAACAAGGCCAACAATCATATAAAATGAAGTTGTTTTACCTGCACCATTAGGTCCTAATAGACCAACAATCTCACCCTGTCCTACTTCTATAGAAACGTCTTTAACTACATTTTTCCCTTTATAGCTTTTTTGAATATTTTTTGTGTAGAGTTTCATAATTCCAATGTACTAAAAAATAAGTGCAAATTTTGCGCGAATACCTAGTGGACTCGTAGCCGCATCCAGATATGTCATACGCCAAACAACATCAACACGGAAGAATTTGAACAAATTCTCAATACCTATGGAGGATTCTGCATATGGAAGTTTATCAAATTCTTTTATGAAGTCTGGGTATATCATATTGACCTGATGTCTGTGGCTTAGTGCACCATAAGCCATTCGTCCGGAGGTCACAAGTCTTAGATTAAGTTTTTTAACTAGAGGGATTTTATTCATAAAAAATCCATCCCAATGATTCTCGATATAAACTCCTGTATATCTATCACAAACAAATTCTAAAAAATTTAGCTTATTAAATGCAGAGGTCATCAACCAAAGTGATTGATTTCCTGGTATTGCATGTAAAAGAGGGTAGGCAACATTTCCAAAGACAGCACCAATATTAGCACCATACTCAAGCCTTCCAAGAATACCCAGCTGGGTTTTATGCTCTATATTAAATTGAATTTTTTGATAGTTGTATTCGCTTCCTAAAATATTTTTAACACCAAATATACCTTGCAAAGATATAGCAGGAAATTTTGATCTAACACTTGTTCTATCAAAAGCACCTGAGATATATTCTTCATCTTTCGCCCAACGAATAAGCCCTGAGAATTCGGCCGTGGTGATTTGGGTTATGGTATCTATTATTCCACTATTGGAATTAGGCCTTAAGAAGTTTGCCAAACCTAATGGGTTGAATTGTTTCCATTCTGCACCAACACTAATAAGAATGTCTTTCCCAAAATCTTTTTCTAATTTGGCTCCAGTTTTTTTTAGAAAAGTTAATTTATCAAAGGCAGCAGTACTAAATAAAGTTGCAAATGTATTGCCCACTCCGATTGCATAGGGAGAAAGACCAATTTGTTCAATATCATAATTATAAAACAAGGAGAGAACTGCTCTTTTTTTCCCACCAACATTACCTCTTAAGGTTGCTCCATATTTCCATTTGCGATCACCGAAGCCATAAGCACCTTTGATACCCAACTCTATTTTTTTTGAAAAATCATTCGATGTTCGCAGCGCAAGGGCAGTTCTGAATTTTTCAACAGGATTTGTACTTGCTAGTGAGTAGACATCACCTATTTCAATCTTACCGAGCTGATAGTAGCCGCTAGCTGCCATATAGGTTATATTTTTCAATCGCTTAAAGTATGGATTGGTATTTAAAGAATCAATCATCGCTCCAATCCCTGCTTCTTGTTTAGAAAGTTGGGTTGGCCTGAGTGAGTCCCAAGCTTCTTTTGTTTTTGTTCCTGCACCTTCTGCAACATCAACGGTACTCGAGGACTTATAGAAGTTTTTAGCTCTTTTTTTATTGATCACGAATGCATTTCGTTCACTCGTTTTTCGAGCATAAAAGCCACTCATCTTTGATTTTTTGGTAAGCTGAATATCTGCGATTAGTTTTTCTTTTTTGAGCATCCAAGTCGAATCTTGAAGTCGTGTAAATTCCTGAGTAAAATAAAAATCTTGAATAAAATTCAAGTTAATATCTTCAGAAACATTGGCATGAAAGGATTTAATAGCAAAGCTTGTATCATGAATCCACATATTGCCTGTGAAGGTAAGTTCCCCTTTTCGCTTGGGTATGAATTTCAGATTATAGCACCATTGATTGTCTATCAAGCTAGAATCTTCCAAATAATATTTATAAAAAAAACGAGAGTTATTCGCCGTCGGACTCACAAATGATTTACCAAAGATCTTATAGATATTGTCATAAATATTGAGATCAAGATACATGTCACCAAGGAACTGGTTCAATTCCAAGTTTTCAACACCAGTCGTTCTTGATGCAGTTATGATTTCTTTTTTTTCTCGAGGTTTTTTCTTGAAGTAAAATTTTGAGAGTGTTTCATTAAGTATGAGGGGAAGGTAATTAACACCATCCTCGGTAGAGTCTAGATAATTCAGTAATACGTTTAGCTTCTTAACCTGCTTATTTTCTTTAAGCTCATTGCCCACATTGTTTAAATCAAACTGTATTTTTGTATAGAGCTCATATTCATAACTATCCAGGTTATTTTTATCATTTTTCGATTTATTTGCAATTAAATTTCTGTGTAAAACTGTTGATGGGAGCTCTTCTGGAGCCCTTACGGTAATTTCTTCAAAATCAAGAAAAAGACTTTTAAGCGGAATCGTAATTTTATTGTCTGCGGATTGCTCCTTTATATTATTGCGATCTATTCGTGATTTTTGATAACCTGTTGAAGAAATCTCAATAAACTTATCACTATTCAAAAGTTCTAGTGAAAACCCGCCGAGAGAATCTGTAAGAGTCGCACTTTTTGAAGGAAAGGCTTTTACTACGCAAAAAGGCAAAGGGAGTTCGGTCTTTTTATCTATGACAGAACCATAGATTATCAACTCTTGACTAAAAGCCATATAATTTATTCCAAGTATATATAGTAGAAGGAGCACCCTATTCATCTGCTGCACTTTTTATAACTCTTTTGGAAATGAGGATTCCAATTTCATAAAGAACAAATATTGGAATTGAAACGATGATTTGAGAAATAATATCGGGAGGTGTTATGATTGCGGATAAAATTAAAATGCCCACGATGGAGTGCTTACGATATTTGATAAGAAACTCAGGACTCAAGACACCAATTTTTGTCATCAGATAAGTAATTACGGGAAGAAGAAAGAACAAACCTGTATAGAATACTGTAGAAATAATCATACTCATATAAGAACTGATCGTGAAGTCATTCCTGATTTCGCTAGAAATTTGATAAGAGCCGAAAAATTGAATGCTCAATGGAGCTACAACAAAATAACCAAATAAAATACCAAGAAAGAAAAGAAGACTTACATAAAAGACAATACCCTTAGCCATTCTTTTTTCATTTAGCTTGAGCCCTGGCTTTAGAAAGGCCCATATTTGGTAAAAGATATAGGGGAACCCAAGAACAATGCCTCCCATAAAGCTCATCATAAGTGCGTATCCGAATTGACCAGACACGGTCATACTTTGAAGCTGGACTGGAATATCATCCACGCAGGTGCCAAAGTATTTACACATCATTCTAAAGGAGAAGAAATCTTTCTGTTTCATAGACATGAAAAGATTATTCATAATCCATTCTTGAAAGTACCAAATAACAATCCCAATAACCAAAATGGCTAAAGCTGAACGCACAAGCCGCCATCTTAGCTCCTCTAGGTGCTCAAGAAATGACATTTGGTCTAAGTCTGAATTGCGATTGTGGTTTTTCAATATCCTTGGTAATGTGCTACAAATTTAACCAAAAGGCATGATAAACGAATTAAATAAATCAAAAGCTCAAATAGAACGTAAAACGTTTACGATGTCGGGGTTTAGATTTGTATTAAAATTAAAACACATGCCAAAATTTCAGATTCAAAAATTAGCGTTTAATTCATTAAATGATTGGATAGAGCTACAAGGAAATATTGTAAAAGGATTTCTTAAGAGCGAATACACTATTAAAATTGACGTTTCACAAATTAACAGAATACTAAACGCCATTCAAAGCATCAACCCTAACCAGTCTATATATGACTTTTACAGTTCGCATACACAAAACGAGTATAGTGAGTATCGATTTGATTTCGATAAATTAGAAGGTAGAGAGCTCTCTTTCTCAGAACTTAAAGATCAAGCTTCTTTCGATGCCTTGAGAATGATTCGGGCTTAAGGCTGAATAAAAACCGTTTCTTCATTAATCTGCTCTGGCTCAATTTTGATAATACCTTGACCTATTTTGTTCAGCAACTGCGCCTTTATATCTAAAACAGCTACGCCAGCTTGACCGAGTTGGTAGATATCATTGTAATTGAATGTAGCCATTCCCGCTGCATTTGTATACGCAGTATCGTAAACTGCTACAAGTTGAACAGGAGGGTTTTGAGTATTCGTGCCATACAGTACAACCATCGCTCCTTCAACTACTGCATTTCCTTCGTCTCTGACATATATATTAGCTATCGTATCTGCTTTTTTCTTACAAGAAGTCATTCCTAGTATTGAAACTGCGATTAGGGCAACGGGTATTAAAATTTGCTTCATTTTCATGATTGCTTAGTTTGGTAAATAAATAGTTTCCACAGAGGTAGTATGAATTCTACATCTTGTATAACCTGCAGCCTCTTTAGTATTAGATTTAACGAGAATATCAAAGTAACCTGTCGTGTTATCGGGTCCAGATACATTAAAATACTCATCCATATCGAATGTCGTAAAACCTGAGCTATTCGTGTATGTGGTATCCACATATGGAAGTGTAGCTGGGTTAGATTGTTGGTCTCCAATAATAATCACTTTCGCACCATATACCAATTGATTGGTTGAGGATCTGACAAAAACCTTAAGAATAGCGGGGTCTTTTGGAGTACATCCTGTAAATGTAAGAAGGACTAAAGTGAAACTGAGAAATAATAATTTTTTCATTGTTCTAGTTATGTGCTCAAAGTTAAGCTAAATATTTTTTAATTCTATACGCAATTTTTCTAAAAGTGTTACTGAATGACCAAATCAAGACGATTATCAATCTCTTCAACAATTTCAATCACCTCGGCTGCATACAGATTGTTCTGTTGAACGCTCGCTACTACGATGGCAACTCCTGTTTGTCCCGATTTAAATACCTCATTCAAATTAAAAAACGCAATACCATTGGAATTAGTTGCTTCTTCATAGTCGAAGAGTAATTCCTGTCCTTCCAAATTCGATGTTGGCTCCGCTTGAACTTTGACCAGAACTCCATTGACAGTTTGTCCAGAACTATTTCTAACCTCTACAGTTAGACTTGTTTGTCGACTCTTGTAACATGATGAACATAACATTATTACAATGAAAAGAAAACAAGGAAATCTCATTAGGTATCAAAAACGTTTTTGTTGTACTTTTGTATAATACAATTAACCCGAACCAAAAGTTACAGGACTAAGCAATGAATGAACAGATTCAAAATATTGAAAATCAATTGTCAAGTTATGAATTCAAAGCCTCAGAGGACATAGAGAAATTCAGAATTCAATTTTTAGGATCTAAGGGTTTGATAAAGGGACTTTATGCGCTTTTACGCGATGTGCCAAATGATAAGAAAAAATCAAGCGGTCAACTGATTAATGCGCTAAAGCAAAAAGCGGAGTCGATGCTAGATGCAGCAAAAAAAAATCAAACAACTTCTTCTTCAAAAAAGACGCATGAAGATTTGACCAAACCAGCTCCCGAAGTAAAATTGGGAAGCCATCACCCACTTTCAATTATAAGAAGGGAAATCGTTGACGTTTTCCGAAAAATAGGTTTTTCAATTTCTGAAGGGCCGGAAATCGAGGATGATTGGCACAACTTTTCAGCGCTTAATTTCCCTCCTGAGCACCCCGCTAGAGATATGCAGGATACTTTTTTTATTGAAAAAGGAGCGAATGAAATTGCACTACGAACGCATACGAGTTCTGTTCAGGTTCGTGTAATGGAAGGCTCAACTCCTCCTATTAGGACGATTTCACCTGGGCGGGTTTATCGCAATGAGGCTATATCAGCACGAGCACATTGTTTCTTTCATCAAATAGAGGGTTTATATATAGATGAGGATGTTTCTTTTGCGGATCTAAAACAAACCTTGCTATTTTTTGCTCAAGAGGTTTTCGGTTCAAAAGCGAAAATTAGATTGAGACCAAGTTACTTTCCTTTTACTGAGCCTAGTGCAGAGGTGGATGTGTCTTGTACGATTTGTAATTCTAAGGGCTGTAACGTTTGTAAGTACACGGGTTGGTTAGAGATCCTGGGTTGCGGAATGGTTGATCCAAATGTTTTAGAAGCCTCTGGAATTGATTCAAAGAAATATTCAGGTTTTGCATTTGGAATGGGTGTTGAAAGAATTGCACAACTTAAATTCAAAGTGAATGATTTAAGAATGTATTCTGAAAATGATTTACGCTTTTTAAATCAATTCAAATCCACCTTATAGATGGCTTGGCAACCTCTAAATAATAGCGCTATTTTGAGTCAAATAAATAATGTGTCGGCGACTCAAATTATTTTTAAACATAGCCCAAGGTGTGGTATTTCGTCTATGGCTCTTCGAAGATTCGAAAAATCTTCCCTTTACGGGAGAGAGGATTGTGAATTCTGGTTGTTAAATGTTCTTGAGCATCGTTCGATATCAAATACTTTGGCGTCTGAATTTAATGTGCGTCATGAATCTCCTCAGGTTATGGTTTTTGAGGCTAAAAATCTGGTATATCATGCATCTCATTCTTATATCGATACGGATGAAATAGTGCGGATTTTAAAAAAATGACATGAAAAAAATAGGAATTCTTCTACTAGCGATAGCTCTGATTGTTGCCTTCATTATTCCTTATTTGGGTTCTGAAGACAAGTTAGTCGAAAATGAAATTAATTTTGGCTTTGCTTCTGCTCAAAAATTTTTCTCAGTTAAGCGTGGAGAAGATTTTGAATTTACTTGTAATGACTTAAACAATATTGACGAACTGAAGCTGGATATTGATGGGGTAATTGTTAAGTCTTGGAAACTAGCATCAAATGCCAAGCAGAAGTTTTCTTTTTCAACACAAGCATTTGATTTAGGGACTTATTCCGTGGAACTTCAGGCGTATAATAAGAATGAGCTTTTGGGTAGCGATGGGGGAAGATTTTTATTCATTAATGCAGAGGAAGGTCCTAAAGAATTTATTTATGAGCTCTTAGCAACGCACCCTCACAACCCAGAAAATTTTACGCAAGGGTATGAGTTTTATAATAACTTACTATTTGAATCAACCGGAAATCCGAATCAAACAAATGCGACAAAAGTAGCCCGCGTTGATGAGAATACTGGAGCTTC
>JAKMFD010000021.1 GCA_022425625.1 Crocinitomicaceae bacterium
GTTCTAAAGAACAAACTTTATGCTTCTGCTTCTGAAGGAAGGGTCGCGAAGTTTAAACTTGTAAAATAAGCGTAAGCTTTTCTATTTTTCATTAGGCTATTTTAGACATTCGATTATTTTTGTAAAAAATTTATTTATGAGCGCTATAGAACGAATTCAATGCTTGATTATAGGTTCCGGACCTGCAGGATATACTGCGGCAATATATGCTGCAAGAGCTGATATGAAACCTGTCCTTTATGAAGGTTTGCAGCCTGGCGGACAGCTGACGACGACCAATGAAGTAGAGAATTTTCCGGGTTACAGAGACGGTGTAACTGGACCTGAAATGATGATAGAGCTTAAAGATCAAGCAGAGCGATTTGAAACGGATGTTAGACCTGGATTTATTGATAAGGTTGACTTTTCTGGCGACGTTCATAAATGCTGGTCTGACGATGGTAAAGAGATTCATGCAGACACCGTGATCATATCAACAGGTGCTTCTGCGAAGTACCTCGGATTAGAAAGCGAACAAAAATATTTACAGCTCGGAGGGGGTGTTTCCGCTTGTGCAGTTTGTGATGGTTTTTTCTACAGAGGTCATGAAACGGTTATTGTTGGCGCAGGAGATTCAGCTTGCGAAGAAGCACATTATTTATCAAAACTATGTACTAAAGTAACTATGCTCGTTAGAAGAGACGAGTTTAGAGCTTCAAAAATCATGGCCGAACGTGTTCGTAAAACAGAAAACATTGAAATACTTTACAATACGGAAACCAAAGAAGTGCTGGGAGATGGTCAATTAGTTACAGGTGTAAAAGCATTTAACAACAAGACCAATGAAGAAGTAGAAATCCCATGTACAGGTTTCTTTGTCGCTATTGGACACAAACCGAATACGGATATCTTCAAAGATTATTTGAATTTAGATGAAACTGGATACATAGAATACGAACAACCTGGAACTAGCTACACAAATGTCAAAGGAGTTTTTGTCGCGGGAGATGCTGCTGATAAGACCTATAGGCAAGCTGTAACTGCTGCTGGAACAGGCTGTATGGCTGCACTAGATGCCGAACGCTATTTAGCGGCGAAGCACTAGCGTTTTATTTCATACAATCAAAAAGGGCCTCTGCGAGCTCGTCGGGTATTTCTCCGTGAGTTTCATAATATTTAATATAGGCCTCATCTGTTTTAAAGTGCTCTTTTACTTTTGAACCATAGCAATCACAATCATAGACATCATCAATACACTTTTCTGTAAAGTCAGCCATCGTTTTGTTCATAGATTCTTCTGGGTTGCCACATGATGTAAAAATGAGCAGCATTACAAAAAGACATGATTTAAGAAGTGATTTCATATTTGCTTGTTTAAAAAGGTAAATCAACTGATTCAACCTCAGATTCGTCAATATTTTCTCCGCACGGGCATAGCTCATCCATTTTTTCTAAAAACTTCTCACGTTTCCCTGTACTTTCATCAGCATTCATTTTATTGTAGTCTTCAAAGTTTGGAAAGGCCTTTATTACCTCTCTTTTAAAACACAAAACATTATATGCTCTGTTCTCATTAATTAACTTTTCGCAATCAGCCATTACTTTTGCTTTACGTTCGGTCGTCCACCCGTCATTCATTTTTGAAACCCTTGTAATCATCAAACCACTTACAAAACAAGCAACTAAAACCCAGGTTAAACCTGCGATTTGCCCCAATTTATTCCCTTCATTTTTGGCTTTAGCAATGAGTCTAACTCCTAAAAACAAAAACATAAATCCAATAACAGCACTAAAAATGAGTCGGAACATCATTTTGTTTTCTATAGACCATGCCCCGCCTTTGAGAAGAACTAAAGATGTACCCAAAATAGCCCCGGTCAAAGCAATTAAAAAGGTCAAACCTCCATAGATTGCAAAACGCTCGTTGTTCGCTTCTTTACTAGATTTTCTTAATTTATACCCAAGATACATTCCTGCGATTGAGAGCAATAGAATAGCTAAAAGTTTCATAATTTTCTGATATTTTAAGATAAATATAACAAATCAATTAAGGAATTCACAGACTGAATCTTTATTTTAGCATGATAATTGCAAACCAAATTGAAACAATAATTGTTTTCAGAAATTAAAAATATAACCATATGAAATTTATTCTATCAAGTTTACTAGTGCTTTTCATGGCACAAAACTCTATTGCACAAAACAGAACTATTGGGGGTGTTACCTTTCCTCCAAAACTAGACATCAAAGGGACGTCGCTTTACTTTAACGGTTGCGGGCTGAGAGAGAAATACACATTAGATTTATATGTCGCAGGTTTATATCTAGATAAAACAACCATGGATCCTAAAAAAATCATGGCATCAAATGCGAGTTCAGCAATTAAAATTGTAATCACGTCAAGTAAAGTTACACGTGATAAATTTAATGAATCCGTGAAAGATGGATTTGCGAATGCAACAACTGGAAAAGCAACGGCAGCTGAAATTGCTAAATTCAAAGGATTCTTTTCAGAGGCGTTTAAAGTGAAAGATGAGATTCTAATGATTTATGTTCCTGGGAAAGGAGTTGCAGTAACTATTAACGGTAAATACAAAGGAATCGTTGAAGGGCTTGAATTTAAAAAGCGGCTTTATGCGATTTGGCTGGGTGACAAACCAGCAAGCGCAAAACTTAAAAAAGGAATGCTCGGCAGACTTTAATCGATATTTAAATATAAAAGGCTTCAAACGAAGCCTTTTTTTATGTTTTATACTTTTTGATTTATGAAAAACTTTTTATCCCTTTTATTCCTGTGCATACTGACTCAAATCATAGCTCAAAATACCATTCGTGTAATTGGACATAGGGGCTGCAGAGGTGTTATGCCAGAAAATACAATTAGTGGCTTTCAACGCGCATTTGAAGATGGTGCTGATGGCATAGAATGGGATGTTGTTGTCAATGGGGAAGGAAAGCTCGTAGTTTCTCACGAACCTTATTTTCATAAAGATTTTTGCCTTGAAAAAAACGGCGAAACAATTACAAACGAGAAAAAATATAACATCTATAAAATGACTCAGGAGGAAATTGAGGCATTCGATTGCGGTTCAAAAATGCATAACAACTTCCCTGAGCAAAAAAAGTTTAAAGCAACAAAACCACTATTAAAGGAGGTCGTTGAATTGCTTCCAGTTCAAGCTTATGGTAAGTTAATTTTATTTGAAATAAAGTCAGATGAACCTGAATACGGGATTTCACAACCTTTTCCTGAAGATTATGTGGATTTAATACTTGCAGAAGTTGAAGCATACAGGTTTACAAACATCGTTTATATGAGCTTTGATAAAAATATCATTGAAGCACTGCATAAAAAAGCACCAGAACTCAGACTCGCCTACCTCACCTATCTGCCCTCGAAGTCTGCTAAATCCTACTTAAAGGAGTTATCCTTCAAACCATTTGCGCTCGGGATGTTTCATATGACGATAAATAAAAGAAAACTCAAGCAACTCAGATCTAATAATGTTCAAGTTTATGCTTGGACAGTTAACGAATCTAAAACTGCCCATAATATGATGGGTCTTGGAATTGATGCGATTATTACAGATTATCCGAGATTAATTATTCAAGCACGTGGGACATACTCAGATCGTCCGAAAAGAATAAGACGTAATGGAACGCCTGTTTTTTAATATACTTTATGAACCCTTTTTGAATTTACACGTTATTAGTTCTAACTTTGTAAAAAACGTTCTTTGGGGTCGACATTGGATTTGACAGCGGTAGCATTGGTCAAGTGTCAGCATGCAGAGGGTTGTGGTGAACCTCTTAAAATCACGTCACAAACTATAATTGACAATACGTCATACGCACTTGCTGCTTAATTAACGGAATGTTAGTTGGCTTAATTCGACTGAAGCACAGTAAGTTGAACAAGTACTTCCGGCAGGCTTCGGCCCGTTAGGCTCGCCATTAGGAAGTCCAACCCATCGGGCTGGTGCTCACGACGATACTAAGTGAGCATAAGAAACTAGTATCTAAGTTAAAGTTTAGGGGGTCTCTGTCCGAGCTTTAATCGAAAACTAATCAGAAACTAAGCATGTAGAAAGCTTGAATGATCGTCGTTTGGACGAGGGTTCGAACCCCTCCGACTCCACAAAATATTATGAAAGCCTGGCCATTGGTCGGGCTTTTTTATATTTACATTATGAAGGATAAGAAAAAATTATCGGCGGACTACTACATTGGTTTAGGCCTATGTTTTGGTGTAGCATTTGGCGCCGCACTTGACAACCTCGGACTTGGCATAGCCCTAGGTCTTGTTTTTGGCGCAGCTATTCAGCAATACAAGAAAAAGAAAGATAAGTCATAATGGCATTGTTCACCGGCTTACTTTTGGGATTGGGAACCTTGCTCTTTATTGGACCAGTTTTCTTTTACCTGATCAAAAGCACCCTAGAGTCTGGATTCAAAGCAGGCATATTTGTTGCTCTTGGAATTATACTAGGAGATATACTTTGCCTTTTGATTGCACTCTATGGCAGCAATGAATTTATGACACGACCCACCTTTGTATTATGGGCATCCATTATAGGAGGAGCGCTCTTACTTTTTATGGGACTCAAATATGTCCTTAAACCTAACCTCGATACTACCGTGAAAGGCAGACTGCAAATAAGCTCTCTATTGGTCTATGGTATCAATGGCTTCTTGATTAATTTTGTAAATCCCTTCGTATTTGCAGTATGGTTTGGTTTTGTTAGCTATACAAAAGCACTTTACGACAATGGTACCGCCGTATTTTCCCTGGTAATCACTCTGTCCGTAATATTCTCTACGGATGTCTTAAAAGCCCTATTTGCGGAGCGTATTAGCTGGCTGATTGAGCCACAAAAGCTAAAGAACATATTTCGAGTCTTTGGGGCCCTGATGATCTGCTTCTCGATTCGTTTGTTGCTCCACCCATTCCTGTAGAACTCATTTTACTACATCAAAAAGAGCTGCTTTTAATTTCCTTTAATACGTGTCCAAAACTCACTGAATACTGATCCTGCAGATGATCTACCAAAGTCCTGTCGAGCACGTTCTACACGGACCTTTCCTTTCTCATCTGAGAGAAGCTTATAGCGCCACAAGAAAGGTGCGTTGTTGATGTCCATGCCCATTTGACCAAATCTTAAGTCAACAAAAAACAATTCACCATCAATTTCCTCCATTATATACCAACCATCTGCAATTTTAATAAGCTGCTTGACCTCTTTTTGATTTTTATAAGGTTCAATTAGGTGATAGTTCTTAGGAAACTCTCTGGAAAATTCAATCTCCTTTGAGTCGAATAGAGAGTAATTTGCAACACGATAACCGGTTTCTGTTTCAACTTGTGCATTCCAAAGAATGGTATTCAAAGGAGTGGGCTTACTATCCATATCCAAATACGCAACCTTATCTTTTTTTAGCTGCTTGCTAAATTGATAATGCGCATAACCTTTTAAAACGATCGTAAGTAACATGTAAGATGAACTTACAATTAAGCCAAGCTTATTAAAAAAGCTTCGTCGAGGATTGGTCCGCTTATGAAACATCGCTATCAATAAGAAAGTCAAGAATGGAAGCGTATATAACGGATCGGCTACAAAGATATTCTTGAAGGCAATTCTGTATTCAAAGGGCCAAAAGAATTGAGTTCCCCAAGTCGTATGATTGTCTAGTAATGGATGAGTTACGATACAAAGGAAAAATAATAGGGTCCAAGGCTTAAAACCTACCTCTCGTTTTTTGTGAATTCTATTGGCTAGCCAACCTAGTATGGGTGCCATCATTATCGCAAACACCAATGAATGAGAAAAGCCACGGTGCATTTCAGTTGCCGTGATGGGATCTGTAAAATAACGCAAAAATACATCTAGATCAGGTATGGTTCCTGCAATGGCACCCCAAAGCATTGCTCGAGAGCCAATTTTTTTTCCTAATACAGCTTCTCCTACTGCGGCACCTAATACGATTTGTGTTAATGAATCCATTATTGTTGAAAATTGGCTTTAAAGGGTCTACGTAATTCAAAGGGGCTTGGTGCCACGGATTGAATTACATTTTTTAAAATTAGATTGGATAGTTTTCGTTTGTGTTTAATATAGATGGTCATATCTCGAGGTTCAGCGCCGACGGCACTTTTGATAAGCTCAGATGTGCGTCCAAACTGAAGCTCATTAACTTTTGATTTAAGAGCTTCTTCGACATAGTCATAAAGCATTCTCTGATAGATATCATATTGCTCATTGTAGGCATAATCAAGCCCAACATAGTTCGCATCGAAAGATGATGTATTCTTGAAGGCTGTGCTGAATCCCACCATAACCTCCCCAATTAAGTAGGCCTTAAAAATAAAATCATCCCCTAGCTTATCTTTGCAGGCAGCAAAGGTCACGGGATTCATGGTTCCAATATGGAAATCCGATTTCTCAAGGACATTTTTAAACAAACGAGTGATGTGCTCAGATTGATCCAAAATATTCTCAGCTGAAAGAGATTTAACCTCTATGGTATCAGACTTTCTGTATACTGCGTTAGCCCTTGTTCTAAACTTGGTTTTCATGCTCATGAGGTAATCTTCCATATTACCCCAATCCTTGCGAATCATCAAGACCATATTTACATCAATCTTGAAATCAAAAAAACCCTTTTCAATGAGAATATTACTTGCAGATACTGTTTGGGGCCAAAAATCCTTGAATACCCTTAAAGACACGTTCTTATTCGTATTATGCTCGGTCATTAGGATGTGGTGTACCCTTTCAGCCTCTTCAAAAGCGACTTGAGGGTCTAGCTCCTTCGTCCAGAGCATTCCGTTCTCACCTGCAGAAAACACATTTCCACAGGCCAAGGCATTAATACTTAAAATATTTTCGAGTTTCTTTTTAAAAGGGAAACGCAGCTTAAAGACCGAATCACCGAAGCGCTTGCGCTTGTCGACAAATTTGACCCGCACAAATACCGCAATCAACACAGGTTCATTTTGGGCATTGTAGGAGATCGAGAAAAAAAAGCGCATCTCCTCTCCCATTCCTTGCACAAGTGCACTTAAATATGGTAGTGAAAGGTATATATTGCGTCCATTCTGTACCTTGTTCCAATCATCTGATGGTATTTCTGTAATGGAGTTAAAAACGTTCCTTTTATTTAAAATAACGTCCGTAGTTTTATTCGGCAAGGTTTGAAATTTTCATTCAGCGTTCTAAAGTAATTAATCTACCCTGTAAAAAAGAATATTTAACACATCTTAATAGCCCGGCATCAAGAGAATACATGGTCAAGGAATCCCTCGTATTTGGCGAAATAAAAAACCCAGCACAATGTATTAGGATTTTTTATGTCTTTGACATGTAGCATTATGGTATTAGGCAATTTCTGGCTCTAGTGCCTTTTTTGATTGTCTGTAAGGAAAAGAGTGAAAGATGCTTCGCTTGGCAAAACGAATCTGCTTGTCTGAATTCATAAGCTTCTTAAATAAAGCAGGTGTTACCCCGAAATACTCATAGACCGCTCCATTGGTAAAAGAGAGCTCTAAAAGCAAACCCTTGTGTTTGTAGTTCTCAATCCCACATTCGTCAATCGTCTTTTTGTATGCAGGTAGGTTCTTCTCTTTGGTTTCAGGCGCCATACTCACCAAGAAATGATAGGCATCGATTACCTTCTGCCCCATCAGCTCTGCCTCTTCCTTGCCGGAATCATCATCTTGAAACTTATCTGGGTGCCATTGCTTAACCAAGCTTCTGTATGTTTTCTTTAAATCCTTAAGATCTAATGCGCCCTCTACATTAAAAAGTGTCTTGTATTCCTTAATTCGTTTCATATCCAGTGGTTAAAAAACAAAAGTTTTTACCTCAATTGTTTTCGGAGTGCAAAAGTACACATTTGTTCTGAAAGGATTTTGTTCCACTAATTTTGAGCCAGATATGATTAGAAATAATAAACCCTTAACTTTACTTTAAACAAAAGCTACTATGAAATTCTTAATTCCCTTTGCGCTATTACCATCCATTCTTTATGCTCAAATCACACTCGAAGTATCCGATTTTGCAGATGGTGGAGATACCATACGCGTGAGCAATAGCAATGACTTCTCAATCGACTATGCAAGCACGGGAGAAAATTACACTTGGGACTTTTCAAACCTTGTAGCTGAAAGCCAAATGTTAAAAGAGTATCAAAGCATGGATAACGCAAGTGCGATTCCTTCTTTTACGTTTGGTGCATTCGCAGCTGAGGCCTACCAGGCCACAAATTTCGCAGAGACTGTAGATATACCCTTAGATCAGGCGGGAGATTTCTTACCAATCAGTATTGATGCGATCAATCAATTTTCAAAAAATGCAGAAGACGGAATCACAAGCGTCGGTTTATCGATTGGAATTTCGGGCACTGAAATACCAGTCTTGTCAGACACTATAGAAACAAGGTATGCTTTACCGCTCAACATTGGAGATAACTATTCCTCAAATGGCTATTCCTATCTGGACCTAAATCCTATATTTAATGCTATTTGGATCCAATACCGAACAAGAAACACACAGGTTGATGGCTGGGGAAGTATTACCACGCCATATGGAACTTTTGAAGTGCTTCGTCTTAAACACGAAATTATCGAAAGCGATTCTGTTTATATTGATTTGTTTGGTGGCCCACAATGGTTTGAGTTACCTGTTCCAATTAGCTACGAATATGAGTGGATTGCAAAAAATGAAAAAGAACCTGTGCTCAAAATCACAACACGTGATGCAGGAGGAATGGAAACCATTAATAACATTTCCTATAAAGACAACTTTTTAAATCTCAATGCGGGTCTTCAAGAAACACAGTATACGCTAAAACTAGGCCCAAATCCTACAGAAAACAAGGTTACCATTGGTGGTGTTTCGGGAACATTCAGCTATCAATTATTCAATCATAAAGGTCAACTCATTCAATCTACAGCACAGCAACAACAAGATACTATTGACTTAAGCAAATTAGAAACAGGTTCTTATCTTATCGTTATTGAAACTGCCCAAGGGAGAAGTATGCATAAGCTCATAAAAAAATAGTCTGAATGTGTTATGAGGCCTCGCAACTTGCTGAAAAAATTTACCGAGAAGCCATAAGAATTGGTGCTTCAGATGAGGATATTAAACGCTTAAAGCTCAAATGGGAATCATTAAAAGAGGTTCATAAAAACCATTATCATTCCAATGCATTTTCTCATGAAAAGTTTGCCTTATTTACATTTAAAGAAAAACTAGACCTCAGACTCTGTTATTGGGGCTTGATTCCAAGCTGGACAAAGTCTGAACAACAAGCCCTCGAAATCTCCAACAAAACTATTAATGCACGGGGAGAAACGTTATTTGAAAAACCTTCGTTTCGAAAAGCGGCGACTGAAAGCAGGTGTATAATCCCACTCGATGGCTTTTATGAATACCATCATAAGAATGGTAAGACTTATCCATACTTTATTCATGCAAAATCAAAAAAAAGATTGATGCTCGGAGGGGTTATGGAAACCTGGCTCAATAAATCATCAGGTGAACTCATAGATACCTTTAGTATTGTGACTACAAGAGGGAATGATGTTTTGGCAAAAATCCATAATAACCCTAAACTTAAAGAAGCTAGAATGCCGCTATTACTTGAAGATAAGGATATAAAATATTGGCTCAACAATTCCATTAAAGAAGTTCAAAAACTTATTGTTCCAAACATTACTTCTGCACTTGATTATCATACGGTTCAGCGCCTAAAGGGAAGCAAATATTTAGGGAATATTCCAGAAGTACAAAGAGCATATACCTATAATGAACTACTAGAACCCCCTTCCCTATTTAGTTAGAGACGAATTGTTGAAAACATTCTTAATAACTCTCAAGAAAAAAATATTGTAGCTCCGCGACCAATTAGTAGATTAGTTATGCAAACTACTAAAAACCAAATTTATGAATGAGTTAGACGCATTAAAACAAGAAATTAAAAATCTAAAAGGAAAGCTTACCGGGAACATGATGGAAGATATGGATATCCGAGATAAGATTCATAATCTAGAAATGAAGGTATCAGGAACAAAGCCTATGGACACAAGGATTGACTGTGTTGGCTGTGGTTCATAAGCAAAAATAGAAAATATTGAAAACCCTTTT
>JAKMFD010000046.1 GCA_022425625.1 Crocinitomicaceae bacterium
ATTCTAAAATTGATATCGTTCTGGAATGTTGGGTTATCAATCATTACTTGAGCTTCTTCATAAAAATTATTGAAGAGCATAAATTCATGATAATAGTAAAACGGAATTCCGAAACCATCAGGAATGGTACCCTCAGGGAACCCGAAAGTTCTCATCGTGGCAACATTAGAACACTTTGCACCGAATGCTGTGGACATATCAAATTCAATAGAGTCTAAAGGTTTAATATCCGTAATACTTAAGTCCCGAACTGGTATTTGAGGCTCTGTTGGCCTTAAGGCTTCATACCATTCGTTAACCTCGTCTAGCGTGGCTTCTCGTATTTGGAAGGTTTCATTTTCAACTTTATAATAGATATAGCTGCCTAAAAGGTTGGCAATCGTGTCAATGGACAAAGGATTTGCGATATAGGCATTAGGAACATTGTCCTGAATCGCTCTTAGATTAACATGAGATAAAGGTGTTTGTATAACAGAAGTAATAATACCCCCAACCCGTGGTAAAGAGTTTGGTAATGCATCGTAAAGCACAATATCTCTACTTCCCGGAGTTTCGTTTAGGTCTGTCATATGCTTGAAAAAACCATATCCTTCTGCCTCATGAAAAGGGATATAATTGATTTCAGCAAAAACATCAGATTCTAAGGCTACTTCTATTCTAGAGCCTTCAAATCCATCTGCATAATTGTTAAGGTGATTGTTTTCGCTATTCGCCCCGATGAAGTGATTCATATTGTTTTGGAGAAAGGGCATATTGGCCACAAGAAGCTCATAAGTTCTTTGTGTCTCCTCAAAATTATAAGCATCTCCAAAAGAAAAATTAAAAGAATAAGTACCAATCACACCTTCTGGGGTAATTACGTTCGGATTAAAAACAATTTCTCCAGAGCCATCATCTCCACTTACGTTTGCTCCAATCCCATTCCAAAAACTGGCATGAATGACATAGGTGTTGCTATTAATGAAGTATACTTGGGGTTCGGGGGTGTCTCTATTCAGAATTCCAAACTTCACGTAAAGCTGGTCATCGAGGAAAGGGGCCCAACCTACATTATTAATAGTTGCCAAATCCATAAAGGTTTCTGCATCAGGTATTGACGTTGCCCCATCAATAAAATCAATAGGCGGCGCAAAATTAATAGGTGCATCGGAAGGCATGTTATTAAACTCGGTTATGTCATCGACTCCATCTCCATCATAATCATCAGGATTTGCAATGTCGTGCTCGGTAATTGTATAATTTTCAATCGGATATGCAGCTGAAGATTCTGAGATTACCATAGTTCCATTCACCCCCATAGTTAAAGAAACGGCCCAATTAAACGTAGGGCTGTGTTGCGCATGAAGTATATAGTATTTACCGGCTTGCCCTTGTATAGAGAGCTGAACTTGGCCCAAGTTATTTACTGAATAGTTATCAATGGGAACATTCTGTGCAAATGAAAGATGCATTGAAAAAATGACCGAAAAGATGAGTAAAAGGTGTTTCATCGTTTAATATATTTAGTTTGGTATTTACAAGTTTAGGTCTACAAGTTACAAATGTTTGTTGTAAAGGCACTACCGCTATATCATTAACGCCGTTAAAATCACTTCGTTGCTTATTTAATTAGCAGTGCTAATTTGTAACACTATTGCAGTTAAAAACGCTATGAAATAATTGAAGTCTTCTTTTTTTCTTATAAATAACGACTTGATAAATGCGGTCATAAATATCTAAATCAAAGGCACCAATTTCTTTGTCTGTCAATAAGCCGGCTAACACCCCGGTAGTATTACTGTGTCCAACGACAAGCGCATCTTGTTTGGCATCGATTAATTTTTTGGAAAAGTCTTCAAGGTCACTTTCTCCATATTCTTGAATTTTTAGCTCCTTGGAGCGAGCTGTTGGGAGGGCCGTGTATTTTGTTCGTACATAGTCTGTACTGTATATAGCATCCAGATTCACATCTCTCAAGAAATCACGAAGCAGTTCAGACCTTTGTGTACCACAATCCGTGAGGCCGGGGTCTCCAAACTCATCCGAGGAGAGGTCTTTTTCAGCGTGACGAACGAGATAGATGGTGTATATTTCTTTGTTTTTTACAGTTTTACAAGATTGAAAAGTCAGTATAATTAGCGCAAGGAGTAAGGTTTTTTTTGTCATGGTAAAAAAATTTATTAATCCTTTAATGTTGATTTTAATTTTGGTGTAAGGCTTTCAATGATATAGTTAACGGTAGGTATAAACGATCGTTTTAATGCATTTTATACATTGTTAGCAATGGTTTGCTTATTTGCAATCTGCCTTTAAAATGGTCCAACTAAAATTTGAAATGTCTTTAAACTGTCGGTTTGTTATTTTAATTTCAGTCTTATAAAGAAATGAACCATTTGGCGATATGAATTCATAAATATCAAAACTTCGTTCTAAAATTTTTGCTCCAGTTTTGGATTTAAACGTCACTTTTGCTTTTATGTCTTTGAAAGTTGCTAAAGTTGCTTTATTTTTTATTGTACAGCTCAATTTCAATCCTTTAACATTCATGCTTAGGGCATTTTTATAGATCGGTGAATATTTTAATTTGCCATCAAGATATTTTACACCATTAGAACATTCTTTATCTAACAATTGGTGTTTTAATTCTGTCTCAGTTAACTGTTTGGAAGAATCAGTGTTACATGCACTTATAATTAAAAGTATAAATAAGGGTAGAATAAGTTTAGTTGTATTTTTCATTTTTTTAATAATTGCTAACGGTGTGTCTAAACTAAGTTATTCAATTTAGTTTAGACTGTGTTATGGTTGGCTAAATAGGTTCATCCCAATTTTAATTCCTGCAAACCATGGTTTTATCATTTCACCACCTCTTGGAATAAATATTTCTGGATTTGGGAAATAATCTATAAAAGGAACATACAAAAACTCAAATTCTGCAAAAACACCAATGTGTTTTGAAAGACCTCTTTCGTGCAAGAAACTGAAGCGCAAACCATTCCGCTTAAAACTGTTGTACCGAGAGGTACCGGGGGTTCGAATCCCTCATTCTCCGCTGAAAAAAGAGTCTTGTAAATCAGGACTCTTTTTTTTGTTTAAGGAATTGGGGAGGAGAGGCCCGAGGTTCGAACCGGAACGTAGTGGAGTTAATCAAACTTTTACGAAGTAAAACGGTTTGATAATCCCTCATTCTCCGCCAAATAAAAAGGTCTCAAATGTGAGACCTTTTTTATTACATGAAATTCTGTAGAATAATGAGCAAAGCTATATATTCATGAGTTTTATTTATTCAACTTTGAACATTTTCTTTCCATTCTGGATATACAATTGTCCAATGGGAACTTGCTCTATCTCTCTACCGAGTAAATCATATATTTTATCATTAAAAGTTGGAGTATTCGTGTTTAAATGTTCAATTCCTGCTACATTGTTCAAATCAATACCAACATTACCATGAACAAACTCCCATCTCCCCCAGGGGGTTCCAGAAGGATAAACTCCGGTTTCCCAATAGATTTGATCTTCAAACATGCAATGAATTGAATTACCATTGGGTAATATTGCATTCTCGTTTATCAAATAAACAATAACGTTCATCGTATCACTAATGGGGAAATTGTGTGAAAAATTACAGAAAGCATTATCTATTATAGTTTCTTGAAATATCACATTTCCGGAATGATCAGTTATATTCCACTCAAAAGTATTATGTTCTTGTGGGTGGGTTAAATACTGCCCTGAATGATATATACTGAGCGAATTGGTGTCAGAACCAACATTGACACTCATGCCTAATTGGTCACAAGGAAGACAAGTGGTGACCTGAGCCTCTGTTGCTTGAGTGAGGCCAATAAAAATGATAATTAGAAAAAGTGATTTCATAGTTTATTTACATTTATTTCATAGTTCTGATCATAAAAATAGTGAGTTTTAATCAATTCCATATTATTCTGATGGTGGACAAAGAATAGACATATAATATTTTTATTTAACTTAATACAAAATTATTCAAAATGAAATATTTGTTTCTCTTATTTTTTCTTCACTTTTATTTTTGTTCGTTCAGTCAGATTAATATTAACAAAACTGAAACCGAGACAGTGCCACCACCTCCACCGTCAAGAATTCCTAAACAGATTTATGGTGATACAATAGTAGTTATTAAAAGTTCTGAAGATGAGCCTTATGATACACCACCTGCGCCGCCACCACCGCCAATTAAATCAGAAAAACCAATTAAATCGGCTGCAGCACCAATTATTGAATTCCCTGACGTTAGTGCTGGATTTCCTGGGGGCTCATCTGTAATGATGAAATGGATAAATGACAATTTGGTTTATCCTCAAATATCAATTGAAAATAATCACCAAGGGCGTGTTTTCGTATCATTTGTTATTGAAAAAGATGGTTCAATTACAAATGTTAAAGTGGAAAGAGGCATTAGTGTTGATCTGGATAAGGAAGCGCAAAGAATTGTAAGAAAGATGCCTAAATGGATTCCTGGAGAAAGTGCGGGAATTGTAGTGAGATCTAGGATACGACTTCCTATTAATTTCACATTGAATTAGACTCTCTTCCCTAATTCAATCACCTCAAGGTCATGAATACGCTCATCGGTAATAGAAAAACGCAGTATGGTCTTAATTTTATGAAAACCTTTGTATCCAGAGGCTCCAATTTTCAATTTCTTTGATTTGGTTTACTTCTTGTCCGCTGAAATACACTTTGTAGCAATCAGTCGCACATTTTTTGTCGTCTTGTTTTTCGCATAACTGAAAGTTGTTTTCGTTTCCAATGCTTCGTGTCAAGAATTGTCCACGTGGACACATTAGCCAAAAGTCGTGAAGCGTGTAAACAATCGGAATTTTGAGTTTATTCAGTTCTTCAATCAACCCTGTTGATAGATGGTTAACGTGTCCGATATGTGCAATGTCGGGTTTGATTTGCATCAGTAACTCAGAAAAGTTGTTGTCTATTTGTTTGTGGCGATAACCGTCCTTGCCCTGCGGATTGTTTACAAAGTAAAGCGTTAAGTTGTCGTTTATTCTCTTTTCACGAATACTGAAACAAGCTGAATACGGATTTTCTTCTCGTGTAAAAACAGAAACGTTGTGATGTTTTGAAAGTTCGTTACAGATAGATTGGCTGTAAACTTCTGAACCTGCATTATAGTTCGGTGGGTATCCGTGTATTATTTTCAAAATATGCACTGTCAGAAATAGTCAGTCTTTTTTGTTTTACAATATTGTTTGATTTGTTCAGCACATCCCGTGCGCTAGTTGAGAGCTCTGCTGAAATGAGATGTTCTGCTATCTGATCAATCTCCATATCCGAGTATACATCCTCTAAAGCTTTAACGTTAACAGATATTTTAAACCCTTTAGGACCTTTTATTTTGCTTCTTTTTGTTTTTCTGCCAGAGGTCATCATCAGCATATCTTCTGCCATATCTCCTTTCTCATTCCAAGCAATATTTCCATCGTTTAAAATCATGGATGCTAGCTTGATTCTGAAGAGTAATGATGAACTGTCAATCCAACGCTTTCCTCCGGGCCACCCTGCAACATTTGGGGGTGCCAAAAGCTCTTGACCTAATTGTCTTTGAATGGCAATTACACTCTTTTTTTCCTCAATATTTAAATAGCATTGTTTTGCGAGACATACAATGAGATCGGTTGGCGATTTTATTTTTTTACCCAAAATTTCCTTAGTGTAAAACCAATCCGAAAGCATAATCAATCTTACCGTAGAAAGAATGTCATAATTAGAGCTAAAAAGCTGTTCAGAAATTTCATGGATATGACTTTTACCTGACCCTTCAGATAACAATATAATTGGTGCAGTCTAGACATGTTTTTTTGAAAATAGGATATTTCAATAATATTTTGCATTTTAGTATAAAATAAAAAAACATGAAACGATTCATTGAATTTGCAATGCGACTCTTATTGGGAGGCATAGCTTTACTAGGAGTATTAAATACTTTCTTTTCCTGGGTAGTGGATAAAAATATTGGAAATGTCAGTGTTTCCACATATGAAACTCCTTCATATGACGGAACGACTGATTACCATATAAATGAGAATATAAGTACAGAACTAACACCTTATAACCTTTGGCAATTAAATATTGAAACTGCTGTTGTAATTGCCGTTATATTTCTTGCTATTATTTATTTCCTTTTTAAGGATGGATTTAAAGCATGGAGTAATAATAATATTACAATGATTCTAGGAGGATTTACAATAGCCGCTGCCGCAGGTATATACAGCTGGTTTAATATTACTGATTGGGTTGAATATATGAACGTAGGTCAATATTCACCTGTAGTGGGAAATGCTTGTTATTCTAATTTAATTCTAAGCATTTTTGGTTTTATAGGTATCGTAGCAGTCAAGTTTATTTCAGATAAATTTGATGACAGTGGTGAAGAAAAAAAGGGTCTAATTGATTCCATTCAGGAAGCAGCTGAAAAATTTCAAGGATTATTCAATAATGAGTAGCTATAAAACAAGGGAATCAAAAAATAAACCTATTAATATATAATAAAACCTGCTTTGTTGAGCTTTTTTTGTTTTACAATATTGTTTTTTGTTAGCACTGTCGTCTTTTAGGGTGAGGCATAACGTAGGGCTAAAGATACATCTTTATTTTTCCATTGTGAAGCATTGCTATAGCTGCATTTCCTCGATTGGACTCTTTATCGCTTGTAGATTTTTGGTACTCACATGAGTATAAATTTCCGTTGTCT
>JAKMFD010000051.1 GCA_022425625.1 Crocinitomicaceae bacterium
CCCCGGCGCAATGATTAATCTCTTAGGAGAAAAAGGTTATACTGGCCCCGTGATATATGATGGCCTTGATAAAATACTTGAACTTCCGGGAGTACATCCACATATTTATGGTAAAAGTGAAACCAAACCCTTTCGAAAGATGGGCCACGTCACTATCACTGGGAAAACATTACAAGAGGTTAGAAAAACTGCCGACCAGGTCAAAGAAAAGATAAAAGTACTAGCATAAAAAAAGCATCGAAGTGGCTTCTTGTAATTTAAGTTTATTTTTTATTCAATGACAAAACGTTTCATCGCAATGCCATTATCACTTGAATATGATACCGCATAAACACCAGGCGCAAAATGTGAAACATCTAGCGTATATGTCCAACTGCCAAATTGTTCTTTTAAATTGAAATTGTCAATTACTTGCCCTCTGTAATTATATACTTTAAGTTCATTCAAATTTGAATTCCCCATATCTAAAGTGACATTTAGCAGAGCATTCGCAGGATTTGGATATAACTTAAGTACATCGTCAATCTGAAAATCTAAAGGGGCTGTTTCACCGAGATCGGGACCAATCTCATATCCATTAGATACTGCCTCTGATATACTTGTTGTTCCTGCATTATCAATTCGCCCATCAGGAGAAATTAACAATCCAATAATGTGCATGTTATCAGCATCCCAATCCGCTGGAAGAGTGAAAAAATAATTACTCACGACACTTTCTCCAGCATTAACATTTGCAGGAAAAAATACGGAGGAACCATCAAAGCTTGGAGCAATTGCACGAGCCACGTGGTCATAGACCATTTGAGCCGCAGGAACAGAACTCGGAAGGGACTCATAACCTCCCATAACGCCATTACCACCTCCCGCATATGCGTTAGACTGATTATAACCGGCATCTGTTCCAGTAACACCATCCTCTGTAAGTGCACAAGCCAATCTAAAATCATTGTTAACGGACTGAGAAAATGTTGATTTGACAGAAACCTGTAACTCTCTTGTTACTGGGTCCCAAATCGCACCATTCACAATAACACCTGCAGGTTCAGTTAAAAGACGATCTAAAAAGTCGGCATTCATTGCCGAAGGGTCTACATCTGCTCCTCTATCAACGACTGCACTAGGATAACCACCGATCATTGATCCAATTCCGGCATCATAAACTGCATCTGCCATTGGATCACCATTATGAACAGCAATACCAACCCAATAGTCTCCATATTGTTCCTCAAATAAATCCATGTATACAGCACCCCTAGGACACCATTGACACCACGTACCCGTTGCCTCTTCACCGACCACAACTTTGCCTTCTGCAGGTACAATTGGATCAATACTAATGGACTTCGAATCATCAGAAGGGTCATCGTCAATAGAAACATCATTTACGTTTGATATTGTTACAGTTAAATCATTGTTCCCTAAAACTGGTGTTAAGGCTGTCCCGAAGGTATGTTCGTAAGTCTCTAATGAAGCTAAATTCAGACCAGTTATATTTTCTGTAACATCGATGCCGTTATAGTTATAAGTTAGATCAAAAGAATTAATTTCAAATTCTCCTAAATTTCTTGCTGTTGCGACTACGTCATAGCTGAGACCAGCAATACCACTAATTTGAGAAATAAAAGAAACTCCACCATTCAATGGTGGCAACGTCGCAGGTAAATGGGTATAACTAATGTCATCTACATAGAATCCTGAAATACCATTACCACCTTGACCAGCAGGGTTTACTGGATACAAATCAAGGATACCAATCTGACCCGTTGGATTTGAAAAAGAACCTTGAGATACATTATCAATAAATAATTCCCAAACATTTGTGGTTAGATCCATCTCAATGCGAAGGTTGAACCATTGCGCACTCGGGTAATTTGCACTTATATAAGGTGTCCCTTGATTTGAAAGTTTTAGCGTACCATCTTCAAGCATATAACAATCGAGTGCCCAAACTTGAGCAACGACTAAGGTTCCTTGAAGGTTAAAATAGGCCCCCTTGCCTGCCTCTACATAGAAATTTGCCTCAAACGAAAAATTACCGGAATTATAAACCTGATCGAATGGAAGAACAACATCCGCAGGACCTCCATTAGCCGATGTAGAGCTAAAATAAATAGCCTTAGTTCCACTACTGGCATTGTCATCTGTTATTTGAACGTCTTCTGCACCACCTTCAGTACCACTCCATGTAGTCCATTCAGCTGAACTAGAACCTAAATAAGCCCCGACATCATAAGATTCAAAATCATCTGAAAATGTTTGAGAAATGGAAATGGAAGCTAAAGAGCTCATTAGAAATAGTAAAAATGTTTTTTTCATTGCTTTAAGTTTAGTTTTGGTCGTGCTTATTCAATAAGATCGTTTATGAATTAAGACATTCACGAATATCGTGATTTTTAATGAAAAATCATTTAAAACGAACAAATCATACATTTTGATTGTTTGAGCACAATTTTTAGTAAATTCGGACACTAAAGAAAAAAACAATGAGTAATACTATTCAAAAAGGACACCCGGGAGGACTTTACCTTCTGTTTACAGTTGAAATGTGGGAACGTTT